>NZ_JAENWL010000144.1 GCF_016650095.1 Clostridium sp.
AAAATTTGGATAAAGTTGTGGAAGGTTGAATCCTTCAAAACAAGCTCCTATAAAACTTGCAATGGTAACTACTGATAATTGAACAAATGTTAAAACAAAGGCATCTCTATCGTTTCCAAAACGATCTAATAGTATAATATATAGGGTATAGGTGATTGAAACGCCAAGGGCAAGTACATCACCTATATTAAAGCCACTTCCGTTTATTCCTGAAATAAGTCTAAGCCCAACTAAGGAAAGAATGACGCTAATTACTGTATACTTAGAAGGAGCCTTTTTTCTGATTGCGCTTTCTATAATCGGAATAAAAAGCACAGGGAGTGCTACTAAAAATCCTGATTTTGAAGCACTGGTGTATTTCAAGCATATAACAGCTAAGGAATAAGCGATAAAGGTAAGTATACCTAAATAGGAACCAATTTTTATGTCCTCCATCTGAATCTTTTTAACCTTATCAAAAGAAGTCATTAAAATAAATACTGTGGCTAGAAAAAATCGGGCCATCAGAAAATGGAAGGATGGTAATTCAGTCATATATAATTTAATAAGAATGGTGCTCGTTGCCCAACCTAGGGCTACAAATAAAAGCTGAAGATGTGCCATTGTCTTTTCTGGAATCCTATTTCTAATTATTATTTCTTTCATCAAAATAAACACCTACCTATAAAATTATAATT
Organism: Clostridium sp.; assembly: GCF_016650095.1. GTDB lineage: Bacteria > Bacillota > Clostridia > Clostridiales > Clostridiaceae > Clostridium_AD. Next base: position 678 of record NZ_JAENWL010000144.1, read on the forward strand.
TATAAATTTCTTTTTCATATTATATAATTTTATTATAACATCAATCTACTCACTGTTCCTCTAATTACCGCAAGAACCTTTTTAGTAAAAAAACTTGGTCTATGTCAACATAAAATATAAATATCTCTGAATTATATGCAAACACTGATCTTGACAAATCAGACTATTAAAAAGAATAAAACTAGTATAGGAATCTACTTCCTATACTAGTTTTATTCTTTATTGCATTCACTTTAATAATTGGAATCATTATATATGCTGTAAAACATTATAATTAAAATCCATTATTTTTAGCTACTTCCTTAATCCAATATGCACTCTTTTTAAGAATTCTCTTTTGAGTTTTTAAATCTAATTGTATGAATCCATATCTATTTTTATAAGCATTACTCCAAGACCAGTTATCAATAAATGTCCACATATGATATCCCTTAACATTACAACCTTCATCTATTGATTTATGAAGCCATGTTAAATGACCCTTTAAAAAATCTATTCTATAACTATCGTCAATAATACCATCTTTTATATATTTCCCCTCATCTTGTACACCCATACCATTTTCAGATATAAAAGACTCTATGTTTCCATAATTGTCTTTTAAATTTATCATTATATCGTATACACCTTTTTCATAAATCTCCCAACCTCTAGAAACATTCATTTTTCTACCTGGCATATCATAATTATCAAAGAAATTATCAGGCATAATTGGTGATTCTGGATTTGGCATTGAAGCTTTTGCTTTTATTCGCCTTGGTTGATAATAATTAACTCCTAAAAATTGTATCACATTCTGTTTTATTAAATCTGCATCTCCGTCTAACATATCAGGTAATAAATTGTTTTCCTTTATTAGTTTTATTAACTCCTCTGGATATACTCCCTTTACACAAGGATCTAGGAAACTTCTGTTAAATAATAAGTCAGCAATATTTGCAGCTTTTAAATCTGCTGGATTATTACTCCTTGGGTAAGACGGTGTTAAGTTAAGGATTATTCCTATCTTTGCATTCTCAATATTTAAACTTTTAAACTCTTTTATCGCTTTTGCACTAGCTATAGTGGTATTGTATGCCACCTGGACAGCTCTCTTAAAATCCACTACATTAGGATAGTGAAAATCATATAAATAACCGCCTTCTACAGGTACTACAGGTTCATTAAATGTAAACCACTTTTTAACTCTATCTCCAAATAGTTCAAAACATACTCTTGCATATTTTACGTATTCGTTTACTACATCTCTACTTTCCCAACCACCTTTATCTTGCATAATAAGTGGCATATCAAAGTGAAATAAGTTTATAAAAGGTTCTATACCATTTGATAATAACTCATTTATTACATCATTATAAAATCTTTTTGCCTTCTCATTTACTATTCCATCTTCTCTCGGAATTAACCTTGACCAAGAAATCGAGAATCTAAAACTATTATGACCTATTTCCTTCATAAGCTTTATATCTTGTTTATATTTATGATAAAAGTCAGAAGTTAAAGCTGGTCCAACTTCATTAAAAAATCTATAAGGTTCTTTTTCATACCAATAATCCCATATGTTTAATGCTTTTTCATCATCTATTGTCGTTCCTTCTGATTGTGGGCCTGATGAAGCACTCCCCCACCAAAAATCCTTAGGAAATTTATTTTTAAGTTCCATCTTATGTTCCTCCTATCTTGTTCTATAAATTTCTACTATTTCTGTCGCCAAATCTATAACTGTCATAGCTGACATAAAGTGATCTTGTGCATGAATTAAGAGAAGAGATATAGTCGTTTGCTTTCCAGCAGCCTCTGCTTGTATTAAGCTGGTTTGATATTTATGAGCTTTCCCAAGCTCTACACTAGCTTCTTTAAGGGACTGATCAGCTTTTATAAATTCACCCTTTTTAGCCTCTTGTATTGCCTCCATAGCACTTGATTTACCATTTCCTGCATATACTATTAGTTCAAAAATTATATTCTCTAATTCTTCCATATTAATTCCTCCTAGTTATCGTTATTTTGTCACGCCTTTATGTTTTTGATATTTGAATTTTCAGCATCTGAGTTTTCCTTAATTGTACTTTTCAAAGCGTTCTCAGCCTTTTTATATTGTCTATCCATAATAATTACAAATGGTGCCCAAATCACTAAAACTATTGCTAAATTAACAAGTTGAAGAATACCGCCAGCCACCGAGTTAGTTGCAAGCATTCCACTTAGGAATATTGGAACTGTCCATGGTACATCTACTCCTATAGGTATCGGAACTAGTCCAGTAGACATTATGAAATATGTGAATGCTGTTACTATTAGTGGTGCGATAATCCAGGGTATTAATATCATTGGATTTAATACTATTGGTAATCCAAATATTATAGGCTCATTTACATTAAAAGCTCCTGCAGGAGCTGCTAGTTTAGCTAACTCTTTAAGTTGCTTACTTTTTCCAAATGCAAATATTGCAATAATTACTGCTAGTGTCATTCCTGTTCCACCCATTCCAACAGTAAAAGTATCCATAAATTGTTTGTTTACAATATGGGGTAAATGTTTTGCACCTTCTTGATATGCTTGCAAATTCTCTAGTGATAAAGATCTCCATATTGGATCTAATACTGAATTGACTATGATTTGACCATGCAATCCAAAGAACCAAAATAATTGTATACATAAAACTGCTATTAACGTAGCCGGTAGCCCCGAACCCAATACCATTAAAGGAGTTTGTATTGACTTGTACACAAAATCATGTACGTTTCCCCATGGTGTAAATGTAAATGCTATTTTTATAAGTAAGAAAGCCGTTAAAGTTATAAATGATGGAATTAATGCACTAAATGATTTCGAAACGGCATCCGGTACACCTTGTGGCATTTTTATTGTCCAATTTTTTGCTACTATTCTTCTGTATATTTCCACAGCTACAAATGATCCTATTATTCCAACAAACATGCCTTTGGCGCCAAGTCTATCTAATGGAAGCACTCCGTCCACTAGAATCTTTTTTGTTCCAAATTCAAATGCAGTTGGAGTTAATATAAGAAATGAAGCAACTGCTGTTGCAGCTCCATATATGGCATCAATTTTATATTGCTTGCTTAAATTATACCCTATACCAAACACTACAAATATCGTAAGCACTGACATTGTCGCATTTGATGCACAGCCTAACTGATCTTTCAATGCTGCCAAATTATCAGCACCTAATATTTTATCTAAATATGGTAAATTTGTTAAAACTACAAATACTGATCCAAATATGATTAGCGGTAATGTTAACATAAAAGCGTCTCTTAATGCGGTTAGATATTTGTTACCATTAAGTTTATCCGCTAGTGGTAGCATATATTTATCTATTATAGCCATTATTTTTTCCAAAGCTTACACCTCATCCTTATTATTTATTTTCAATAGAATTTTAATGTTTCACTCTTATTTTTCGAGTAAAGCAATTGCTGCGCTTAAAATAGCATTACCATCGCATCTTCCATAATCTAATGGTTTTATAACATCTATAGCCACTCCAAGTTCATTAGCCGTTACCTCTAATTTTTTCTTTAAAAATCTCATTTGTGGTCCAATTAATATTACATCTGCGTCTTTCATTTCTTCTGCTGCCCTGTCCTGAGAAACTGCCCAAATTTTACACTCTATATTTCTTTCTTTTGCTGCCTCCACCATTTTTTTAGCTACTAAACTTGTAGACATACCAGATGCACATGCTAATATTATATTCATAATTAAATCCTCCTCATATTTTTTATATTTAATTTGCTTTACACTTCTTTTATGTAGCAATACCCATGCCAAATTTTTATAACCATCTTCACATTAAAATAATATTTCATATATTGCTAAGTACACACAAGTTATACAGCGATTTATATATATTTCTTTGTTTCGCTTATATAATACCGTTTACAATAAATATAGGATGAATTATAAATTCATCCTATATAAATCAATAAATAACTATACACATAACGTTATTATTATACACATCATTGCAAAACCACAAGTGTATAAATATTTATTATACACTTGTGGCTTTTATATAAACATAAATCATATATATTATACACATGATTTAAATATACTTATATCTCTAAGATAATTATGGCTATATGGCATACTTCATCATCTGAAAATTTTATATTGTAGAATTCTTCCATAGGTCTAAGTAAAGTTTTTATAATATTGAATTCTTTTAAGTAATTCCCTTTTATCTCTTCTTTTTTTGAACATTTAGGTGTATCATCTTTATTTATTAACCGTACCAAAGCACAAGCTAAATGCATAGTAAGTCCTGAAACCTTATATATATCCAAATATTTAATTACATTCTCTCCTAAAGCATCTAAAAATTTTATACATAAAGGTTGAAACTCTCTAATATTCAATTCTGTTATTTCTTTTTCTAATGAATCAAATATTTCATTATATACATCTGCAGGTGTCTTTATTGTACTTACTATCTCTCTTAACCTTGCATAATTATTATCCAAAAACAATTCTGAAATAGGTATAAATGGTATGTCATATACATTAGGGTTTATAGCACCAACTATTGCAATTACTTTTTTATTTTTTGACAATGTATTTATTGTATTAAACGTTTCCTTCTTATCACTTGCCGCTATTGCTACAACCTGTATGTCCCTTTCTATTAAATTAATTGCACTCTCTATCATATTTTTTATTTTCACGGCACTTCCTTCTCCTGTAACACATGTGGTAATTATTATATTATCTTTGCTTGGTATGTAAGTTTCAGTCAAACTCATATTATAATTGTTTAGGAACGCTACAGATTGTTTTGATTCTTCCCATACTTCATGAATATTGTTGTTTGTTAGCGCTTTTCGTGCGCACTCTATTGCTATGAGTGTAGATACCATCTCAATAACCCTTATCTTTATACCTGTTTCCTCAGATATAAGTTCACCAAACATTCCAAGAGACCCCATATCCACTAAAAGTATTACTCCAGGACCTTGATGATTTGCGATTATGAATTCCTTAAGTTCTTTATATGCTATTTGAGTGTTTTTATCTAAGTTCATATCATATGCGTAAACATTATTTCCACCTACTAGCTTGTTCGCAACCTCAGCCATAGAAGAAGCTGTACTTCTACCATGCATAGCTATAACAATTATAGGTTTCCCAATATTATCATCGCTTGTCTCATCTACGCATAAAAACATAGCTATAAATCCTACCTCATCAGCAGGAATTTTAATATCAAACTTTTTTTCCACTTTATTAGATAGGTTAATTGCAAGTCCATATTCTTGACCGTGTTTTTGTATTATTTCATTTAAATTATGATTAATTATTTCTTTACCATGATGTATTCTTTCAATAATTGAACTTATATGAAGGCATAAGCCATAAAAAACTTTTGTTGGAAATATTTTTTTCAATTGCTCTGATGCTATTTTAAAAAACTCCTCTACTACAACAATGATATGCTCATCCACTATTTTAGATAATTCGTCTTTATTAATTTCTTGTTCAAATTTTTCTATATACTTATTAAAATAATTTTTTATATCAAAAGACATTGTAAAATTAATATCATCTTCATCGACTCCGCGATCTTTAAGTTCTTGAATTCTTTGTTCTATGCTCTCATAAAAATTATCAGGCAATAAATCAGAACTTGGCTCTACCTGAAATTTTATCCCCATAGGTTTAAAGTTAAGTCTTCTATCCTTTTCAATAATTTTATCTACAACTTGAGATTCTTGCATATAAGACACTAACCCTTGCCTTACATTATTTGAAAAATCAGTACTATGTACTTCTATTTTATTTTTACCTTTAGAAACGAACTTCAAAAATGCATTTGCACAACCTAGTTGTATATCACTTTTTAATTGTCCTATATTCCCTCTACAATTATAGAGCAAAAGGCCTCTTACTGTATTTGTAGATATAGTTATTTCTTTTGCTATTCTCCTTGACTCAATTTTAAAAAAGTCACAAATAAGTTCAAATCTTTCATCTATTGTTCTATCCTTTAAAGCAGGTATATTAATTGTCATAGGAATTCTTCTAGTAAAAGTAGTTAACAAAGCACTATCAGCTTCTTCAGTAGTGGCACATATTATAAGCACCTTACCACTTTTTTTCTCTTCCATATTACCAAGAGGTGTATAAACAGATTTATCTATTAACATAAATAACATTTCTTGTCCCTCAGCAGGTAATCTATGTATTTCATCTAAAAACAAAATACCACCATTTGACTTGTCGACAAGCCCAATTCTATCCTTATCCGCACCAGTAAATGCACCTTTTTTACTTCCAAATAGATGAGCCATAATCAGCTGAGGGTTATTTGAATAATCCGCACAGTTAAATGAAATAAAAGGCGCATCTCTAGATATTACTTCCTTTTCAGTCGCAAATTTGTACATGAGTTCTGCAAACATGGTCTTGCCCACTCCTGTAGGCCCAAGTATTAAGGTATGGAGACCCCTAGGTGGATATAGTATAGCTGCCTGTGCCTGCTGAATGCTTTTTTTCAAACTTTTATTTCCACCAATTAGATTACTGAAGTTCGAACCATTGATTGATGGTTTTGCTTTATCATCTTGAAAACTACTAGTTAAATTCACGTAATATATAATCGGTTTTCCTTTTATCTTGAAAATCTTTCCATCGTCGCATAACCTATTTAATAAAGAACTTACATTGGTCCTTTGAAGACACAAATCATCTGCAATTTCTCTAGTACTACATCCAACATCACTTGATTTACCACTTGATTTTTGTTCTTTGCATTTATCGCTTAAATACTTAAGTATCCTATTCTCTGATTTTCCCATAGTCTTCACCTTCCAAATTAGTTTTCAATAAAATTATATCACAGAATTGCAATAAAATTATACACATATACACTTTACTCAATCAACAAAAACCGAAAACTCATTTCCAATTTGTTAAAGGTGTGCTTAATTATCTAAATCTAGATATATTTTAAGGGATTCCCTGTTCGGAAATTCCTTAAAATATTTTTCTAACTTATTAAACCACCAGATAGCAGGTTACATAGCGAGAAATCTATTCCCGAGCTTGCTAAAGTAAATTTTGTGTCAACTCATCTTTATACAATCTTAATATGATTATGCATAATCTTTGTGTTTTACTTACATCAAGGTAGTGAATATTAATACAATCTTAATACGGAAAACATTAGAATAGTATCATATAGTAATTTATAAGAAGGTGAAGATATGTGGATGCTGCTAGTTATTGGTTTTCTGATTATCCACAGGAAAATTCGAAAGAAGTTCCATCCTCGACATACTCTATTAGCAGGCCCTTGCGCTAAGATATTTGTTACTCTAGGTATCTTAAATATATTCCTTTCGATTTGGATAGATATAATATTTAATTAAAGTAAACTAAAATCAACTATTAAAAGTGAGGTAACCCGATATGATATATACAGTTGCACAAGTGGCAAATAAATTAAATATAAATAAAGTTAAACTCCATAATAAACTTAGGTTAAAACAATTCAGGGATAAAACAATAACAAAAAAAGGACAAACAATGATTGATGATAATTTATTTAAATTAATTAAAGATAGTTTATA
>NZ_JAENWL010000049.1 GCF_016650095.1 Clostridium sp.
AAAATACCTCCAAATATGTAGGTTATTTCTGCTGCAATCATAGGTCTTTTTTCTCCAAACCAATCAAAGAAGAAACTTTGACTTTTTACATATTGAACCTCTTTAGTTACTTCTACTCTTGGAGCTCTAATAAATATACCCTGTGATAATCTTAGGTCAGCTGATTTATTATAAAGGTCAATGCTTTCATAGATACGCTTTGTAAAGAAATCTCTCATGTCTGACCGTGCTATATGATTTAAAATTAGAGTGTAATTATGCATTGTAACTCTTGACATGAATCCTAGATATTGTAGATAAAAACCATCAGTAAATAAGCGTGGAGCATCTATTTTAACATCGCTGTCTGTAAATCCATTTGGTACTGGTAGTTTCTCTTCATTAAAAATGTTAGTTAATTCTTGAATATGTTGCGCTGTCAAATCGCATGTTTGTTGTAAAATATCACGAGTTTCATTATCTTTAACTTGGTTTAGAAAATATTTAAGTACGCATACTAGCATAGAATCACTCATGTATGACTCCCATAATCCACCTATCTCTGATGAAATTAAGGGTATGTCTTTTATATTGCCCATAAATATAGACCTCCTAATAAATAATTTATTAGAATTAGTATTAACATATTTTATAAAAAAATGTACTTAATTTAATATTTTATAACATATTTAAGTGCGCCCAGTAAGTTAAATTCATTACTGTTCTTATTTTAAGTTAATGATTTAGTATCATTTTAATAGTATAATTGATAATAACGAGGAAAACTGTTATGTGAAAGGAGAAATCATTGAAGAAAACAAAGTTACTTCTCAGTCAATTGATGAATATATTTTTGAATTTCCTCCTGAGATTCGGGAATTACTTGAAACGATAAGAAAAGTTATAAAAGAGTCTGTACCTGGCGCAAAAGAAAAGATAAGTTATGGAATGCCTACTTTTTATAAAAATATGTTGAAATAAAAAAAATTTAAGTTAAAGTTAAGGGGGATAGCATGAAAACTAAAGTTATTGTATTGGCCACTACATGTGGGGTGGGTTTATTTACTGTATTTCCTTTTATGAGTATGAGTTCTTTATCATATAGTATTATACTAAATTTCTTGTTGATGTTTTGGATGTCTATTGTGGTAACATTATGGACACCAGCACTCAAATCATCTTATTTTAATAGCCACACTATTGAAGATGAAGGGAAAATATACAAGTACCTTGGCGTTCATTTTTTTAGAAAATTGCTAGTGTTAAGTGGTTGGGAGAGTAGTAGAAAAAAAGAAACTCCTATTAGGAAATCATTGATTTTATTAGAATATTATGAGTACAGAACTAGAACCTCCGAATTTGGACACGGAATTATCGCTATTATAATTGCTCTCATTAGTGTATATGTTTGTGTGGTGTATTCATTTAAGGAAACGATATGGTTAATATTTCTTAATATATTTATGAATATATACCCTATTATAGTCCAACGTTATAATCGTCCAAGGGTGCAGCGAGTGATTAAAAAACTTAAATTAAAAAATTCTAATACATAGTATTTTATCCTGAAATAACACAATTTCTGCCTAGGTTTTTTCCTTCATACAGCGCTTTGTCTGCTTTTTTTATTGTATCATTAATCATTTCATATTCTTCATTAACTGTTACCCCAAAGGTCATTGTAATTGGAATTTGAACTCCTTCATACTCTATATTTAGTTTTTCTATAATTTTTCTAATTTTATCAGACAGTATATGGGCACCCTCAATTTCTGTTTCTGGGAGTAAGATAAGAAATTCCTCCCCACCCCATCTGCATATAGAATCTTGTTCTCTTACTGCAGCCTGTAGGCTTTGCGATATTATTTTTAATACACGATCTCCACAGTTGTGTCCGAACTTATCATTAATTTTTTTAAAAAAATCTATATCTGCAATAATAATTGAAAAATTATTTTTAGTTCTCTTATATTTTGTAAATTCATATTCAAGCTTTTCCAGAATGTATCTTCGGTTATATAGACCAGTTAAGGGATCTATCTTTGAATCTAATTCTAGCTTCTTCATATTACATTGCAGAGATAATATTTGAGATGCTGATGATATTCCTGCAAATACGAGTATATATCCAGAAATTATAAATGATAAAAACAATAACATAGCATAAATAGAATTAAAATTTGTTAAGCGCCCTGAGGATGTAGTAAAGTTAGTAATTAACAATAGAAATGCAATAACTGGGTACAAAGACATATAACTAATGGCTTTGTCAGATACTAAATTAAGAATTGTTTTGTATGGCTTACTTATCCAAAAATAAGTTAATATCAATAAAAAAATTTGAATGAAATTTCTAATAATGTAAATAAGGTTTTGAAAATATTCAACATTATTAACATTTGAAATTAATTCTGCAAATTTAATTGCGATAAGAAGTGCAATTGTAGAATATAACCAAATACTAAACATAGTAAAGGCTTTTTTTGAGATTGATTCTTTAAATACTAAATGAAAATAAACTATATATAAAAAGACAATAAGATATATTGAAAATTTTACAATTGTTGGGTTTTGTATATGGGTTGAAACATAAATGCCATTTATAAAAATAAATAAAGTATTCGATATAAAAGTAACAATACAGAATTTTATTGATTTTTTTCTTGTTAGTAAGCAATGAGCCGTTAAAATGCAAAGTAGACTTATAAAAAACGAGGATACCCTATACGTTGTTATCACATCTACTCCTCCTTATCAAAGTTATTTTTAATTTTCCTTAATATAAAACTACATTATAAAATATGTATTTATTCAATTATACAATTATTACTATGAAATGGATATAAAATACTAAATAATTAAATTAATCCTTTTTTAGGTGTGAGTGTAAAGGATATAATAAATAAGAACAAGCAGTACATAAAAAAATTAGTGTTTTCAAATTTATATGAAAAAATTAAATGAACAATGGGAAACGGATGAGACCATATACTTAAATTTATGTTATTATTAGTATATAAATAAACTGTATTTAGTAAACACTTATAGAATAATCCGTATTAAATAAAATTCTTAAGGGGGAATAAATATGTTTTGTCCAAAATGTAAATGTGAATATAGAGATGGATTTAATTTCTGTGCAGACTGTAAAATCGAATTAGTTGAAGAGTTGCCAAGTGAGGAATTGGAAAATGAAGAATTTGAATTTTCAGGACTTGTTACTATAGCAGAAACTGGTAACAGTTCTATAATACCTATAGTTAAGTCGATTTTAGATTATGGTGAAATAAAATATATAATTAAAGGAGAAATGTATAACAGTATTGGTATAATTAATAATATTATGGAAATACAAGTTCAGCTAGAAGATGCTCAGAATGCAAAAGACTTACTAAAAGACTTGGATATGTAGTAGATAATTAAGAGTAAGTAAAGTTAATTAGATTCTTGTAAAATTTAGCAAGAATCTAATTCAACACTTTATAGAATTAAATTATAATGTACTGGAACCATTGATTTTATGGAGTTAAGTTTTAGTTAATAATGCTGTTAATTCTAATTAAATTTAGCAATAGCTTTATAATAGTATACATATGAATTATAAAAAAGTGTCCTATAATAAAATAGGGCACTTTTATAAATGTAATATGAAAAGTTATTGGTAATCAACTGTGATAGCCATCTCAAATCTAATTAAATTTAGTATTTGATTATATATTCTTTAAAGGTAGTGTACCAGGTGAGAGGAGTGGATTATAGATGCAAGACGAAATTCAAATTTACATAGATAGTATAGAGAATAAAATAATAGAACGTAGAAGAGATTTTCACAAATTTGCGGAATCTGCTTGGACGGAGTTTAGAACTGCTTCAATTATTGCCCGGAAATTAATGGATTTAGGTTACGAGGTTAAAGTTGGAAAAGAAGTTATGAGTGAAGAGGATAGAATGGGACTTCCTGATGAAGAGGTATTAGAAAAGCATTATAAACGAGCATTGAAGCAAGGGGCTGATAAAGAATATATTGAAAAGGTCAAGGGTGGATTCACTGCAGTTGTGGGGATACTAGACGCTGGAGAGGGACCAACAATTGCATTGAGATTTGATATAGATGCTCTAGATATTTCTGAAAGTAACGCAGAGGATCATTTGCCCTACAAAGAAGGATTTAACTCTATTAATGAAAATGTAATGCACGCCTGTGGTCATGATGGGCATGGAGCGATAGGTTTAGGCGTGGCACAAACACTTATGGAGATAAAAGATAGAATTAAGGGGAAAATCAAGTTGATTTTTCAACCAGCAGAGGAAGGTGTAAGGGGAGCAAAGTCGATAACAACTTCAGGAGTACTAGATGATGTAGATTATATTTTAGCAGGACATATTGGAATTAAAGAAGATAGTTTAGGAGAGCTTTACTGTGGAGTAGGAGGATTTTTAGCAACATCAAAATTTGATGCCTATCTTACTGGAGTAGCTACCCATGCAGGGGGAAGTCCAGAAAAAGGTAGAAATGCTTTACTTGCAGGAGCAACTGCGGCACTTAATTTACATTCCATACCAAGACATAGTGAAGGAGCAACCCGTATAAATGTTGGAAAGTTAACTGCAGGTACAGGTAGAAATGTTATTCCTGCAAATGCCTACATGATGATTGAGACCAGGGGAGATACATCCAGCTTGAATAAATATATGAAGGAACAGGCAATAAGGGTATTAGAAGCCTCTGCTGCTATGTATGATGTCCACCTAGAGATTAAAGAAATGGGTGGAGCGGAAAGTGGGGATAGTGATAGTGAATTAATATATAAAGTCAAAACTCTTGGAGAAAACATAAATGGATTTAATAAAGTTATTGATGAAAAAGTTAATCTAGGTGCTAGTGAAGACTTTTCATATATGATGAAAAGAGTTCAAGAAAATGGGGGCAAAGCAGTATACATGTTGTTTGGGAGTGATATCAAGGCCAGTCATCATAATGGTAAATTTGACTTTAATGAAGGGTGTTTAAAAAATGCAGTAAAAATCACTTCTATTTTAGTGTATGATATTTTAAAAAAGTAAAGAAGAATGTCTAAAACGCATGTAAATGTTGACATGGACCCTTCAAATTCCAACATTGCTAGTAGAGAAAAGCTTAGATTTATTTTTTTGTATAGTTTGTACATAAACTATAAGAAATTCGAGATAAGATTGATATGTTATTAAGAGGGAATATAAGTTATTCTTATTTTATATAAGAAAACTTAACTAACATCCAATCATTTTAAGGTTTAACGATGTGACGTCAAAGATTATTAAAAAGGAAGGTGTACAGATGTATACAATTAGAGAAGATGCGTTAATTATTATCGAAGAATCTATAAAAGCCGTTCTGCCAGAAGCGGCAGTAATAAAAGCATTAGAAAAAAAGGAATTTACCGGAAAGGTAGTAGTAATAGCAATAGGAAAGGCTGCTTGGAATATGGCCAGTGCCACGAAAAATACTTTAAAAGATAAAATATCAGAGGGTCTTGTTGTTACAAAATATGAACATTCAAATGGGCCCATAGAAGGCTTTGAAATAATTGAAGCGGGACATCCGATTCCAGATGAAAACTCTATATTAGGAGCTTCTAAGGCGATAGAACTAGTTTCTAATCTAACAGAAAAAGATCATGTTATACTTTTAATATCTGGAGGAGGCTCCGCACTTTTTGAAAAACCAATGCTAGGTGTTGACCTTGAAGACATTATGGACATTACAAATCAGCTTCTAAGTTGTGGCGCAGGTATAGTTGAGATTAATACAATAAGAAAACATCTTTCAGCAGTAAAAGGTGGGAGATTTGCGCTGGAATGCGGAAAAGCTAACATATATTCCATTGTTCTATCCGATGTAATTGGGGACCGTTTAGACTCAATTGCTTCAGGACCAGCATATCCGGATAGTTCTACTTCAGAAGAAGCTTTAAGGATAGTAGACAAATACAAATTACAAATAAGTGAAGACTTGAGAAAAGTATTAAGTTTGGAAACACCTAAAAAAGTGGACAACTGTGAAAGTATTATTACAGGAAGTGTTAGTGCCCTATGTGAAGCAGCAGCAGGAACAGCACAGAAATTAGGATATAAGCCAATGCTTATTTCATCAACTTTGGACTGTGAGGCAAAAGAGGCTGGTAGATTTTTAGCGTCAATGGCCAGAGAAATAAAGCAAGGTAATTCAAGTATAAAGCCACCTTGTGCTATTATTGTTGGCGGAGAAACAGTGGTGCGTATTGTAGGAGATGGAAAAGGTGGAAGAAATCAAGAATTAGCATTAGCAGCAGCCATGGGAATAGAAGAGCTTGAAGATATAATAGTATTTTCTGTAGGCTCGGATGGAACAGACGGACCAACGGATGCTGCAGGAGGAATAGTGGATGGTGCAACAACTGATAAAATGAGAAAGTGTAATATGTTACCAGAGGTATATCTAGACAATAATGACTCGTATCATGCACTAAAGGCAAGTGGAGATTTGATAATAATAGGATCAACGGGCACAAATGTAAATGATTTAATAGTTTTACTGTGCAAATAAATATTAAAAAAGTGGATGTAATAAATGGGTAATACATCTAAAATAGTCCAAGTGAAAGTAATATTAAAGATTTAAGATTCAACTAATAAAAGCACTTTGGAAGACGTATGTATATCTCCAAAGTGCTTTTATTATAAAATCATAAAAGGAGATGTTAATAATTGAAGATATTAAGGCAAATGGCGATTTTGTTACTATTAATTTCTATTGGTGATGTGCTTAATAAAGTCTTTGGAATTCCAATACCAGGGAATATACTTGGTATGATTTTATTATTAGTAGCTCTTCTAACTGGAATTATTAAACTACATCAAATTGAAGAGATTAGCAAATTTTTATTAGAGCACTTATCATTCTTTTTTGTTCCAGCGGGTGTTGGATTGCTTTCAGTAACAGGAATTCTTAAAGATTCATGGTACATTTTATTGTTGATAGTAATTTTTACAACCATTTTAGTCTTGTCTACTACGGCACTAGTCGTGCGATTATTAAGGAGGTAGAAGTATGAAGGACATTTTCTCAACTGCTATATTTGCAGTTATGATTTCTCTAATAGCATTTGAAATTGGACTTTTTATTAATAGAAAGACAAAGAAAGCATTTTTGAATCCACTTTTGATTGCTATTGTAATTGTTATAATTGTACTTAAGATATTAAATATTAATTTGGAGGATTACAAAAGGGGAGGACAGCTTATATCTTTTCTTCTAGCGCCGGCGACGGTTGTTTTAGCCGTACCATTATATAAGAATTTCAAACTGCTTATAAAGAATGCAATACCCATTATTGCTGGTATTTTTGCTGGTTGTATAGTAAGCATTACAACTATTATTTTATTATCAAAAGCTTTTAAATTAGATAAGTTATTGGGGTTATCATTAGTACCTAAATCGGTTACAACGCCAATTGGTATTGAGATTTCAAAGCAAATTGGAGGAATACCGGAAATTACAGTTGCAGCAATTATTATAACGGGAATAACAGGTGCAATTATTGGACCTATGGTATTTTCTGCATTGAGAATAAAAGATAAAGTGGCAATTGGAATTGCAATGGGAACTAGCTCTCACGCTCTAGGGACTGCTAAAGCAATGGAAATGGGAGAAATAGAGGGAGGGATGAGTGGTATAGCAATAGGGGTTGCTGGACTAATAACAGTTGTTATTGCGCCTATGATAATTAAAATATTTCATCATTTTTCTATTATATAGTTTTATTATCATGTTTTGTAAACTTACTATAAGAATTATGTGTAAGGCATTTAATAAGGTAAATTAAGGGTAGTATACATTGACAAAAAAATAAAAAATCTATATCATTTAAACTATAATGGTTTGAAAGGAGGTACGATATGTCTCTTTTAGGTCCAGCATTAGCACAAAAATTTATTGATAAAACAGCAAAAAATTTAGAATACAATGTAAATATTATGAATGATAAGGGAATAATTATTGCTAGTAAAGATACTTCAAGAATTGGGAATTTTCATGAAGTTGCTTTTAATTTGTTAAATGGAACCCTTGGATCTGGAATTGTAAATGATGGCCAGAAATATTTAGGTACAAAACCAGGAGTAAATCTTTTTATTGATTATAAAGATAAACATGTGGGAGTTATATGTGTATCTGGAGCACCAGAAAGTGTAAACGCATTTGCCCAGCTTGTTAAATCATCTATGGAAGTAATGTTGGAGTATGAAATTAACATGGATGTAGAACATGTAAGAAAAAATAAAACCGAGCAGTTTTTATATTATTTGTTATTTGAAGAAAAATTAGATATGCTATTAGCTAATACTATGGCAGAGGAACTTGAAATTTCAAAAAATACATTAAGAACCTGCATTATTATTAAACATAATTCACAGTATGACTCTATAAACGTAATGAAGACGCTGATGAGTGCAGAGGGTCACACATCTCAGGATATTATATCAACAGCAACAAATGGAGATATAGTTATGTTTAAGGCTATTAATATTGAACGTTTAGAGGCTATTAGAGATTATAAGTTAATTATATCTGATTATTTAAATGATTTTTTTGAAGAAGATAGTGATAAGAAAATGAGTATTACAGTAGGCTCCTTGCAGGATAATATCAGCAAATATAGAGAATCTTATCTTCATGCGCAGGAATTAGGTTTGGAAATAAAAGGGAATAAAGGCATATACTTTTTTAATGACTATATTTTAGATTACATTAGGCGTATTGCTACCATAAAAGTTTATGATAATATATTTAGTGTCTATAATACTTTATTTAGTGAGCAAGAAAAAACATTCATTGCTGAATCAGTAGAAGTATTAAATAAGAATAATTACAATATAGTAAATACTTCAAAAGCGCTATTCATGCATAGAAATACATTGCTTTTTAGATTAAATAAAATAAAAGATACTTTAAATATTGATCCTATTGCAAATGCTGCCCATAGAGAATTTCTTAATGAATTAGCTTATTATTTTAGACGCACTTAATTAATTAAAATTTTGGGTTTCCCATTTATAGGTTCCTAGGAATATGAAATAAACAAAAATGCTATGAATTATTTTCATAGCATTATATATTAATTTAGGATGACATCAATATGTTATTATATATATAATGAAATATATTTTTGGGTATCTGTAAAATAGGTACCCATTTTTTACGTGAGCAGAATTTTATGCAATAATTAGGCCTTTCTGATATATTCAAACTTCTGTTTGCTAAGATGAATTTAATTAGTAATTATTGATTAGAATCTAGTTAAATTTAACAAGAATCTAATTCGACACTTTACTTCACTTAACTAATAATACGATGAAGCCGTTGATTTTACGGAGTTAAGCACAGTTAATAATGCTGCTAAATCTAATTAAATTTAACAATAACTTTTGTTTAGTATGATATATATAAATTCAGAAAGTCATTAAATCTACTATAAATAATTACAAATAGCAAAGATAAACTTCCACCTACAATAGGTAATATAATTTCCAAGATGACAGCATTCACCTAATTTAACAAAATTATTATGATATAATGGGGTTATTAAGGGTTTGAATAATAAAATGTATAATTTTAGTATTACTTACGTTGGGAGGGATAATTATGAATCTAGTATTTACTTATGGAAGTTTGATAAATCGAAAGGAAATTGAAAAGACCTTGAGAAAAGATGATGCTGAGGAGAATTATGAAGTACTTGGTATAGGAAAACTTGATAACTACAGGTTAGCTTTTACAAGGGAATCTACTAAATGGAAGGGGGGAGTGCTTGATGTTATAGCTTCCAACCATGATTATGTTCTTGGACTGGTGCTGAAGGTGAGTAGTAGAGCACTGAGGGCAATTGATAGGAGAGAAGGAGTTAGTGCAGGAATTTATAAACGTGAAACTGTAAGTGTACAACTGGGTGAAGAATTTATTGAAGCAATCGTTTATACCATAGTAAATAAGGAGCTAAATGGAGTTAAAGCCTCAGAGGAATATGTTAATAAAGTTGAAGCTGGCATGATAGAAGAAGGGTTTTCTGAAGAGTATATTAATAAATACCTTCTTTGTGAGGCTTCTAAAGAAGTAATATTAAATACTTTGAGATATATAAGAGAAGAGCGTAATGCTCCAAGTTTGTTTATGATTGCCAATACCGTAGGGATAAAGCGTTTGAATATCCACCTATTGGTAGATTGCTTGACAAAAAGTGGATTTATAAGACAGGACAGAAAAGATGTTGTTGATAAATATAATGATGGTGCAAAGTACTATTCTGTTCGGGGAAAAAGGGAAGAAATAGATCGCATACTTGAGAGAGATTTAAACGATAGCTTAATACCATTTGAAAGTATAGATTCCGTTAATTCTGATTTGGATCATAAAACTAGAACTTGCATGAATTGTTTAACCACCTACAAAGAAGGGAAAATTTTGTGCCCAAAGTGCTTAAGGAAGCTTGATGATATTGATACTCCTATGCTTGATATAATTTTTCATTTAAATAGAAAGGGGTATAAAACTGAGTTTTGCTGTAGTGGGCATCCTACATCGAAATTGTATTCTGCCTATTTTGTTGTAAGTGGGATTATTAATGGAATAACAATTCCGGATGGATTTAGCCTTGAATGTGAGGATGATAGAACAACTATAGCTTCTTTAGTTGTAAAAAAAGGTGAATTAAATCTATCATCGTTTGAACTTGAAGAATTAGCGAAAAAAAATTTAAAAACCCTTAGAAAATGGGTTATAGAGTTACCAGAACAGGAATAACTTATGAAAAATTAGGTATATTTGCCGAAGAATTAGAGCTAATAGAATTATTGCAGTAATAAAAATACTCTGATCAACTAATGATAAAAAAGCTATCAAAATGTAATAAACATTACATTTTGATAGCTTTTTTTTTAGAATTGTTACACTGTAAATTTTATCTTTTGAAAATACAAATAAATCAAATCTAAACAGTGGATTTGTTTCTTCCTGTTTTTTTACTTTCAAATAAATTAATATCCGCGATTTTTATTACATCTTGGATATTACGTACTCCTTTAGGCGCAACAGCTATCCCAATACTGGATGTAAACTTTATTTCAACTTCATCAGCTATCACAACAAAATTTTCTATCACTTTTCTAATTACCTCTGCTTTAGCGAAAGCTGATGCTTTTGAATATAATCCATGTAAATATACTACAAATTCTTCCCCACCATATCTACACACTATATCATCGTTACTTGTATTTTCAAGGAGAATTCCACCAAATGCTTTTAATACTATATCTCCTGCCTCATGTCCATACTTGTCATTTACAAGTTTAAATTTGTCTAGGTCAAACATTAAGATACAACAATCATTTTCATAAATACGCATGTTTTCTATCATGTCATAAAAAGCTCTCCTATTACAACAGCCAGTAAGTAAATCTGTATTAGCCTGAATCAATATTTTCTCATTAAGTGACCTATTGTCTAGTATAAATACTAATTGAGCACAAATAAGTTTTAAAAATTGTTTTGTATCTCCCTGAGTTGTACTGTTTTTAGCTGTAAGCACTTCTATAGCACCAATAATTTCATCGTTTTTAGTTATATATTCAAGCATACAATTATCTACTTTACTAAAAGTATCTAATTCAGAACCTATTTCATGATTAATTGATGCCATTACTATTAGCTTTCCTTTTACAGCTATTGCTACTGTACAATTGGAAACCCCTAGTATACCTACTATCATGTCACTTAATATTTCGTATAAGTCCTTTGATAACTGAAAGTCATTTAAATACTTATATATATCAAGTATAGAGGTTAGCATCGCTACTTGTTTTTCACAATCATTAATGGTTTTAATATGTTTTATGGTTTGTTTCTCCATTAATTCTTGGTAATTGTTGTATTCTTTATTTAAATCTGTAGATTCCATACTCAACACCTCACAAAATTTTAATATATATTTTGATATAGACTGAAATTAATAATTGAATTTATTTATCAAATACTATTATAACAAAAAATACATTGAAAAACAGTTTTAATTTACAGTTTTTGGTTTTTATGCTTGTTTTATTTATTTTATTTACAGCTATGATATAATTTAATTATTGTAGAAAAAGATTCAGTATGTCGAAAATCTACGTGAATTAGTGCTGAAGGAAAAGAAAATACGATTAATTATACATGGGGGTATAGATGTGAAACAGGTAAAGATATTACATTGTGCAGATATTCATCTAGGAGCAGAGCTCACAACACTTGGTAGGAAAGCTGTGACTCGTAGAGCTGAAATCAAAAGAACTTTTATGAATATTTTAGAATTATGTCAAACGCAGCAAGTTCAGATATTGTTAATTGCAGGAGATTTTTTTGATAATGTACATATAGAGGATAATGTGCTAAGCGAGATAAAAAATGGGTTTGAAGGCTTAGCGGATACCATTGTGGCAATTGCACCAGGAAATCATGATCCTCTTACGGAAGATTCCCCATATTCAAAAAAAGATTTTTGGCCTGAAAATGTCATTATTTTTAAAAATGGGTTAGAGAGTGTAGAGATTGAAAATTTAGGTGTTCGTCTGTGGGGGGCGGCTTTTACAGGAACATATGTAACAGCTTCAATGCTTCAGAATTTTACTGTTCCAAGGGACGAGCTAATTAATATCTGTGTAATTCATGGTGAACTCGTTGCAACAAATCAAAGAAGTAATTACAATCCAATTACGGAAACACAACTGTCAAAGAGTAGAATGGACTACATAGCACTCGGACATATTCACAAACAGACTGAGGTACTAAAGACTGGGGATACATATTACGCTTATTCTGGTTGCCCAGAGGGAAGAGGATTTGATGAACTTGATGAAAAAGGAGTTTACCTTGGAATAGTAGCAAAAGGATTTTGCAAGCTGGAATATCACGAGATGTGTAAGCGTATGAATATTGAACTTCATGTAGATATTTCTGAAGCCATTAATTCTAGAATGGCAGTTGATATTGTATTAGATAAAATGAAATCAAAATATGGTGAGACTTACTCTGAGAATCTATATAAGGTAATCCTCGAGGGAATGATTTCGGATAATGTTTGTATTAATATTGATGATATGAAAGCCTCCCTTAATGAAGTATATTTCATTAAGATTAAAGATCATACAACAATAGAAATTGATTTTGATTCGGCTTCAACAGAAATAACGCTTAGGAATACTTTTATGAGAAAAATGATTGAACGGATAAATGATGCAGCTCCTGATAAAAAAGAGGATTTAAACACAGCACTTAGACTCGGAGTAAAGGCATTTTTCGGGGAGGTTAAATATAGTGAAGATTAATAAATTGCAGATTGGCAGTTTTGGTAAGTTCAAGGATTACGAATTAGAGCTAAAAGATGGATTTCAGATAGTATACGGCAAGAATGAAGATGGAAAATCAACTCTTATGGCATTTATTAAAATGATGTTTTACAGCAAACTTGAAAGAGGGAGAGGTATCGATAAAAATTCAAGGAAGAAATACCAGCCATGGGATGGAGCTAGTATGAATGGCGCTGTTGAATTTGAACATGGTGGAGTATCTTACCTTCTGCAGAAAGATATAGGTGCTACTCCTGGTGCTGATAAAGTGAATTTAATTAAAATGGGTACAGGTGAAACGGTATCACTTGGCAAGAATGAGGAAGTTGGAAAAAGATTTTTTGGACTTGATTTAGGTGGGTTTGAACGAAGCGTTTTTATAAGCCAAATTGGAAGCTTCGGCGCAAATGGTAATAGTGATGAGGTTTCAGAAAAATTAATGTCAAATCTAGTTCTCTCAGGAGATGAAGATATTTCACAGCAACTTGTAATGAATCGTCTTAATGATGCAACTTTAGATATGGAGTCGAAAAATCGAAAAAAAGGAATTTTTATTGAGGCTAAAAATGAACTTGAATCGTTACGCAGTGAAAGAGCTGAAATTCAAATCCTAGAGAACCAGCAACAGGAAAACATGGAAGAATATCATCTTTTGGATGATAAGCTAAAAAAGCAAAAAAATATTCAGAAATTATTGAAATTAAATACAGATAAAAATAAATTCCAGCAACTCACCTCACTTACAGAAAAGATAACGAAATATACGGAATCAGAAAAAACATTAGAAAAAGAAAATATTCCTTGCGAGAGTCTTACAGGATTTTTAAAGGATTGTAATTCTTTAATGGACGAGAGTGAGACAATAAAGGGTAGCCTGCAAAAACTCAAAGGTTCAATTGAAAGTGAAATTAAAAATGAAGGTAATTTAGTTCCTATTAGTGAAAATGAGTACAAGCACATAAATGAGTTAGCCCTAAAGGAAAAAACACTTATGGAACTATTAAACAGAATAGATGAAGACTTTATTCCAGTTCTTACTTCTTTTATAGAAGCAAAGAATGACCACAAAGCTTCCGAAACACTGTTAAAAAATGAAGAAGCCCTAGTTAAAGA
>NZ_JAENWL010000219.1 GCF_016650095.1 Clostridium sp.
ATTTCATAGCTTACACCCGAAATTAGTGGAAGAAGTACTATTCTGTACATTATTCTCTCCCAAATTGAATTCCAACCAGTTAAAGAGAACATTACTATGCTAACTATCATAACTAGGAATAAAAAATTCGTGCCACATCTTGGATGTAACCTTCCAAATTTAGCTGCATTTTCTGGAGTTAATTCAACATCGTTTTCGTAGCAAAATATAGTTTTATGCTCTGCGCCATGATATTGGTACACTCTCTTAATATCTTCCATTTTCCCTATTAGATACACATATAATAAAAATATTAAAACTCTAATAATTCCTTCTACAATATTCATACCCGTTACACCTACACCCATTTTACTAAAAAGACTAGCTACTAGTGTTGGTAAAATAAAGAATAATCCTATAGATATGATCAAAGAAACTAGGAGCGATATTCCCATAATTACATCGTTGGATTTTTCTTTGAATATTTTTTCGATCCATTTATCAAATTTAGATGGTTCCCCCTCTTCTTCAAAAAAAGAAGCTGAATAATTTAAAGTTTTTATACCTATAACTAAGGACTCAATTAAAGAAATAAATCCTCTTATTATTGGAAGCCCTAAAAGTTTATTCTTTTTAGTATAAGATTTATAGGCTTTTTTTTCCACTACAATTTCCCCTTGCGTAGTTCTCACTGCAGTGGCGATCCCCTCACTTCCTCTCATCATAACTCCTTCAATTACTGCCTGACCTCCAACATTAACATTTTTAGCCATAATTACACCCCTTCTTTGCTAATAATGTGACACTTCCTACATCGTGCTTCATAAGATTCTAACGCTCCAATTAAGACAATGGGATCATCGTATTTAGCCGGTTTCCCATTAATCAAACGTTGAGTTCTAGTAGCAGGATTACCACACACAACACAAATAGCCTGGATTTTGTATACAAACTCTGCAATAGCCAGAATTGATGGTATGGGTCCGAAAGGTACCCCCTTAAAATCCATATCCAATCCCGCGCATATAACTCTTTTATTATTATCAGCCAAGATAGTAATTACATCTATTATCCCTTTATCAAAAAACTGCACCTCATCAATAGCAACAACCTGTGTATCTTTATCTAAGAGACGTAATATTTGTGCGCTATCTTTAACTGGAACCGCCTCCGCCTTGGCGCCACAGTGAGACACCACGTCTCCCTTGCCATACCTATTGTCAATTTCCGGCTTGAAAACTTGTACTTTCTGTTTTGCAATTTTAATTCTTCTTATCCTACGTATAAGTTCTTCAGACTTACCACTATACATAGGCCCTACAATAACTTCCACCCAACCATGATTTTTTGGTCCGTACATATCTTTACCTCCAATTTGTTAATCCACTTTTTAAAATTTCCATTTACAAATTATAGTTCTATAGAAAATTCATCTACAGTTTTTAATTTAATAAAAAAACTCAACTAAATACATTTTATCAAATTTAAACTATATATTAAAGTAAAAATTAAGTAAAAAATAATTTTATTCTTATTGACTTAATTATCAATTATATGCTAAAATTAAATAGTTGACAATACGGGTATATATTTATTTTTTGAAAGAGGTGAAAAATATGCAAGAAGGAATACATCCAGAATACCATAATGATACAGTTGTTAAATGCGCATGTGGAAACACTTTTATTACAGGATCTACTAAAAAAGAACTTAAAGTAGACGTATGTTCTAATTGCCATCCATTCTACACTGGAAAGCAAAAGAATATTGATGCTGGTGGAAGAGTTGATAGATTCATGAAGAAATTTAACATAAAAAGCGAAGATGTAGAATAATATATTAATGGAAAAGATTTAATTATCTTTTCCATTTTTTAAATTGAAAAAGTAAATCTTAAGAATCTACTAAAAAATTTCAATCGACGGTGCTTAATGTTACAAAATAATCATTATTTTGTAACATTAAGCACCGCCTATTAATTTATAATAGTAATCCTATAATATACCTTACTTAGCTACTAATTCAAAATTCTTATTTATCATTTCTAAAAATTCCTTATTGTTCTTAGTTGTACCTAATAAATTTAAGAGTTTCTCTGTTACGCCCATAGCATTGCCTTCTCTATACATTATCTTTCTTAAATTATATATAGTCTCCATTTCAATCTTAGCGAGTAGTAAATCTTCTCTTCTTGTTCCTGATTTATAAATATCTATCGCTGGGAATATTCTTCTTTCTTGAAGTTTTCTATCTAAGTGAACTTCCATATTACCTGTACCCTTAAATTCCTCAAAAATCATATCGTCCATTCTACTTCCTGTTTCTATAAGTGCTGTAGCAAGGATTGTTAAACTTCCGCCCTCTTCAATATTTCTAGCCGCTCCAAAAAATTTCTTTGGCATCAAAAGTGCACTAGGGTCGAGTCCTCCGGATAGAGTCCTCCCTGAAGGGGTTACAGTTAAATTGTATGCTCTAGAAAGTCTAGTTAAACTATCTAGTAGAATAACTACATCTTGTCCTTGTTCCACCATTCTTTTAGCTCTTTCAAGTACCATATAAGCAACTTTTGTATGATGATCTGGCTCTTCATCGAAAGTTGAATAAATAACTTCGCCATTAATAGATCTCTGCATATCAGTAACTTCTTCTGGTCTCTCATCTATTAAAACAACAATTAATTTTACTTCTGGGTGATTTATAGAGATACTGTTAGCAATTTTCTTAAGAAGTGTTGTTTTACCTGCCTTTGGCTGTGCTACAATTATGCCTCTTTGCCCTTTTCCTATAGGAGAAATAATATCCATCATTCTCGAAGACAAGTCATTTGGACTAGTTTCCAGTGTCAACCTTTGCGTTGGGTAAATGGGGGTTAATTTTTCAAAAGGTCTTCTACCTACAGCTCTATCAGGATTTTCTCCATTTACTCCCTGTACATACAATAAAGCTTTGAATTTCTCGCCTTCTTTAGGTATTCTAACCTTACCTTCTACTTCATCACCTGTTTTTAAGTTGAACCTTCTAATTTGAGATGGTGAAACATAAATATCATCTGGACCCGATAAATAATTATGCCCTCTTAGAAAACCATAACTATTGTTCTCAATTATTTCTAGAACTCCTCTTGCTGACCCTGATTCATTTATCATTTCTTGTAATTTTTCTTTTTTATTTTCATTTTGATTTTTAAAACCTGTATCAATATCTTCATTATTAGGAATTTTCTCATTTTGAATTGGATTATTTGAGATTTGATCCTCTGAATTTTTTATAACATTATCTTCAACTGTAGAATTGTTTTTAGAACTTATTTTTTCTCTTAAAATAACTCCATCCCTTTGCAATGAAACTGGCGTTATTTTCTTTATTTCTTCGATTAACTCACTTTTTTTAAATTTAGAAATGTTTTTAACTCCAAGTTCTTTACAATGTTCCCGTAATTCAATTACAGTCATGTTCTGTAAATCTTTATTTATCAAAAATCTGCACCTCCGAAGGGTATTTCAATTATAATATCTATTTTATAAATATCATGGGAATTTAAAAACG
The DNA here is from genome assembly GCF_016650095.1 of Clostridium sp. Taxonomy (GTDB): domain Bacteria; phylum Bacillota; class Clostridia; order Clostridiales; family Clostridiaceae; genus Clostridium_AD. The sequence continues at coordinate 3,526 of NZ_JAENWL010000219.1, forward strand.
AGTTTTCTATCCAATGATTTTTTTTGAAATGATATACTACATTAATTATAACCTATTTCATAATTTTAATCCACTATATTTAGAATGCACACAAACCATGCACACAAACCTCTAAATGTTTATGTGCATCTTCCATTTTATTTATATCATAGCGTAAATTTTCTCTATAGTTTGTCTATGTTCATTTACTTTTTTAATAACCTTTTGATTCTTGCCAATAAAAAATATAGGTAAGGCTAATTGTTCACATCCGCCTATAACCATATTCCTTTTCAAAAGTTCATTAATATTATAATGATAAAAATGGTAGTCTCCACATAGCGAACACTTAACCATAATTTCTATCTCTTTACCTTTATGTAATTCAATGTTTAAAGATGGAAATCTAGTCTTCATACTCTCTATTTCAAATATTGTCAGCTCGCATACCTTATATTGACCATTAGAATTCTTTAATGCTATAGCAATACTAGTATCGAATGTCAATTACCTCACCTCCATATTTAATATTTTTATGTCAAAAATAACTTTTACTCTTAATAATAATTATCAAAATCAAAAGCATTCTGTTTCATTTTAGTGTTTAATATTAAATTCTATAAATTTTATTAAATTCCTGCTAAACTTCAATTGAAATTATTGGTAATTTCATTCATCTTAGATATAAAAAACTCCTATAGAATAGACTTTTCCATTATCTACTCTATAGGATATATTTTATATTATTTATTATATTCTAAAGATGCCTTAATAAATTCTTTAAATAGTGGGTGTGGTTTATTAGGTCTAGATTTAAGTTCTGGATGAAACTGAACTCCAACAAACCAAGGATGATCTTTAATTTCAACTATCTCTACTAATTTTTCATCTGGGCTCGTTCCCGTAATCATAAGTCCTGCATCAGTTATTGTTTTTCTATACTCATTATTAAATTCATATCTATGTCTATGTCTCTCATATATTACTTCATCGCTGTACGCAACATTCACATTAGACTCTTTTGATAACTTACACGCATATAACCCGAGTCTCATAGTTCCACCTTTTTCATCTAAATCCTTTTGATCCGGCATCAAATCTATTACTGGATACTTCGCCCCAGCATCAATTTCCGAACTATTAGCTCCACCCATTCCTGCTACGTTTCTTGCATATTCTATAACAGCACATTGCATACCAAGACATATCCCGAAAAATGGCACTTTATTTTCTCTAGCATACCTTGCTGCCTCGATTTTGCCTTCTATTCCCCTGTCCCCAAATCCGCCCGGAACCAATATACCGGAAACGTCACCTAATATTTCACTTGCATTTTCAAATGTTACGTCGCAAGCATCTACCCATTTAATTTCTACATTAGAATCATTATAAAGACCTCCATGAGTGAGTGCTTCAACAACAGAAAGATATGCATCATGAAGCTCTACATATTTTCCCACTAGTGCTATTTTCACATTCTCGGATAGATTCTTTAATTTATTTACCATATTTATCCATTCAGTATTATCTATTTCACCACAATTTAATTTTAATTTTTTACATACTAGAGTATCTAAGCCCTCTTTGTGAAGCATAAGTGGTATTTCATATAAATTCTCAGCATCCAAATTCTGAATTACAGAGTTCGCCTCTAAATTACAGAACAGCCCAATTTTAGCCTTCATGTCTTCAGATATCTCCTTTTCAGATCGGCATACTATAATATCTGGTTGAATACCTATGCTTCTTAGTTCTTTAACAGAATGTTGAGTAGGTTTTGTTTTAAGCTCTCCAGCTTTTCTTAAATATGGTATTAATGTAACATGAATAAAACAAACATTTTCTATTCCTACTTCATATTTTATCTGCCTTATAGCCTCTAAAAATGGTAAAGACTCGATATCTCCAACGGTTCCACCAATTTCAGTTATAACAACATCTACATCTTTTTCCTTCGCAACTCTATAGGCTCTTTCTTTTATCTCATTAGTTATATGTGGTATTACCTGTACTGTGCCACCTAGAAAATCTCCTCTTCGTTCTTTTGATATAACTGACCAATATACTTTTCCTGTAGTTACATTACTACTCTTGCTTAAATTCTCATCGATAAATCTTTCATAATGCCCTAAGTCCAAATCTGTTTCCGCGCCATCATCTGTAACAAAAACTTCCCCATGTTGGTATGGACTCATTGTACCCGGATCCACATTTATATATGGGTCAAATTTTTGAATAGAAACTTTTAACCCTCTATTCTTTAAAAGCCTCCCTATCGAAGCTGCCGTTATTCCTTTTCCTAAAGATGAAACTACCCCACCTGTAACAAATATGTACTTAGTACTACCCATAATTACTCCTCCTATGCTTTATTACTCATTACTTGTATATTTTTACCACGCATCTAGTATTGTTAATACTTACATTAATTTTTACACTTTTTATACTTTTTCAATAAATAGCTTGACATTTTTCCTTTATAATCTTATAATAGGAATTACCCTATAAACATAATGGGCTAATTATTTTTAAAAACAATATTAATATCTTATCACACTTTTTTATCATTAACCAGTGTTTTTTTATTTTTATTTTTTTTGAGAGTCTTTTTGTAAAACTTTTTTTTGAATATAAATTTTGATTTACTTTAGGGGCATGAAAATAAATAACAAATCAAAGATGCGACGGGTATTTTTTCAGATGCCTAATTTGCTTTCTATTTCAAA
>NZ_JAENWL010000058.1 GCF_016650095.1 Clostridium sp.
CATTCATTTTGCCTAGGATATAAAAAAATCGAGGTAACTAAGGCTCCAGCAAGAAAAGAAAATACAGTAAATTATATAAAATAATTATATAAGCTATATTCAAAAAATCCAGGGGGAAAATTAATCTCTGGATTTTTTCATAACCCTAAATATAAACTTAAAATTGTTTAGGGTGTAGGTTAGCACAGTTGGAAGAAAATAATAGATAAGTACGTATCTATTGGTAATTATTAAAAACATTTACAAATACATAAAAGTAGTATATACTAAAGTAGTTCCTTAATGTGCTTCATTAGCTCAGTTGGCTAGAGTACCTGACTCTTAATCAGGGTGCCCAGGGTTCGAATCCCTGATGTAGCACCAACATAAATAACAGATACCTCGATGATTTGAGGTATCTGTTATTTTTTTACTTGATTTACGGTTAATATTGTTGTTCCCTTAAGCTTGTTTAAAAGAACCATTGCTTTTTTAGGAGTCATTGAACCATAAATTTTATCATTAATAGTTATAACAGGCGCAAGTCCACAGGCACTAAGACAAGATGATGTTTCCACGGTAAACATTAAATCATCGGTTGTAATCTTCTCTTCTGAAAGTCCTAATTCGGACCGAATAATATCTAATATAGGAGCTGAGTTACTTACATGACATGCCGTCCCATCACATATTTTTAGAACATACACGCCCTTTTGCTCTAAAAAAAAATTATCATAAAAAGCGGCTAGACTATACATCTTATCCATACTCATACCAAGTTTTTCTGAGAAATAGGTGAATGCCTCCTTAGGTATATATTTATATATATCTTGTGTATCTTGTAATATCGCAATAATGTTACTAGATTTAAACTCATGATTTCTTAATATAGTATCCAATTCGCTATAACTAAATTGTGTATTCATTATTCTTCCTCCTTGCAACATTATTAAAATGTTATCACATCTATATTATATTAAAATTTTTCATATTGCAATATAATATACTTCAGAAGGAGATTTACCCTATTGTAAAGGTACCTTCCTTCTGAAATGTCGTTAAAAATACCCCGATAATTTAAAAAAGATACCTATTAAAATAGTATCTTTTTGAATTATTGGAGTACATCTAACCTATAAAGTTTTGTATGGAAAGAAAAGCTTTAATATCTATCTTCTCATTAGAACTAATCAGATTCTTAGCTTCGAGCTTTGATAATAGCATAACTTCAATATCTTCATCTGGTTCTAAATAAGCCTTTGATATTTCACCATGGCAAGTACAATATACTAAGGCGGCTGACTCATCCGACATACCTGTTGATATATATGCCTTAGATTTGGTTTTATTATAATCAATTTTGAGTAGTTCAAGTCCTGTTTCTTCCTTTAGCTCACGTCTTACAGTAGTTTCAAAGTCTTCCCCGCAATCTATAAGCCCAGCAGGGATTTCATAAACGTAATCATTAAGAGGAACCCTAAATTGCTTTATAACCACTAATTTATTTTCAACAGTATGAGACTCATCTTCATAAGTAGCTGTATCCACGTAAGTGGCTACAATTATAACGGCATCTATACTGTCCTCAACACCATTGAAATAATTATTTTTTAATGTATCTAAATCTTTTCTAGAAGCTATAGACCAATTTCTGGAATTTCCATTTTTATTTGTATACTCCGCATTATAAAGTTTTAAATACTTTGTATCAGCTAGTGTTGTAATATTGTTTACGCTCAATATTTCATCTCCAATCATACGTTAGTCTATAATTATGACTTTATAATCTTGTTTAGTTACTCGAAATCCTCGGGTTTTAAATCATTCACATATTTTAAAACTACATCTAGTGAATTAGCGGAGTACATTGCATCTACGCCACCTTTATGATAATAAACTGAAAATCGATCATTCTTGAAATAAAAGATGTGGTAACTTCTGCTACCGACCTGTCTATGACCTAAGCAACTTTCATCATCTAGAATAAGCTCGTTCAATATCCTATTTCCTACATTTACATCTTTAATGACAGCTAAGCTCATATAACGAGGCTCGAAAGTGAATTCTTTCATTGTTTGCATTTTAATTCCTCCTTAATAATTATATATGAATTAATAATATCACCTTACTAGAAGAAAAACAAACAAAATCACATGAAAAATTTTCAATAATTGGGTTGAGTATTATTAGAAATTACAATCAACATTTGTTATACTGTATATGCAATTTAAAATTTATTGTGAAATATAGGTACAGCTAGTAAGGGGGAAGAAAATGTTTTATTTTGTGAAAGATGTTGAAGAAAATGTGATGAATGTAAATTGTTTGCAAGAAGTTCCATTTTTGGAAGAGGCTATATACAATATGTCATTAGAAAAAATATTAAAAGAGTATGAAAATATAAAAAAGTGGTTCATGATTAATAAAATGGCCAACAATTTTCAAATTAAAGGTGTTGCAGGAGAAGAGTTGGAGTTTTTTCTTATAGAGAATATTCCTTATGAAGATATGGATTATACCCATGATGTTCTACATAATAGGATTAAACAAAAAATGGGGGTTGAATTTGAGGAATATGAATATTGTTTGAGATTGAGATTAAGTAGGACATGCTCTAGAATTTTATTTCATACTAAGATAAAATATATTTTAAAAGAGTGGAATTAATTTAAATATAGTGGATATTTAGTATATTATATATAAAATAGATAAAAATAAGATATAGGTAAATTTTATATATAAAAGGAGTAGAAGTTAAGTTGGGTAAAAAAGTTATAATTGTAGGAGCTGGAGTGGGTGGTTTAGCAACAGCTATAAGACTGTTAAGTAGTGGGTATGAAGTAAAAGTTTATGAGAAAGAAGAAAGAATCGGTGGAAAAATCAATATTATAGAGCAGGATGATTTTGTTTTTGATTTGACAGCCTCTATTTTAATGCGACCTCAGGAGTATAAGGAAATATTTAGCTGTGCAAACAAAAAAATGGGAGGATTATCTCCAATTTATTAGACTTGACCCTACTTATGAAGTTAATTATGCTGATGGCAGTGGATATGATTTCTCTAGTGACCTGGTTAAATTAATAGATACTTTGGAAATGATTTCTAAATCCGACAGTCTAGGATATTTGAAATTTTTGGGAGATTCGTATGAGAAATATCTTATTGCTAATAAATACTTTTTGAATAAAACCTTCTATAGTCTTACTTTCAAGTAAGCTTCTAGCGGAAGAGATTTTAAAAGATAACAATATAATAAATTCATAGTTTATACTCATACTATTTTACCATTATATTGTATCTAAATGAATAAAAATAAAAAATATGCTAACAGCCAATAAATATTGTTAGCATATTTTTTTATTCAATAAGTATACTAATTTATGTGATATACTTGATTTCAATAATAAAGTATTCTTTATTATATACGATAATATAAGTATATTGAAAAAATTTATGTAAAATGGGTGATAGTGATGGCGTTATCTACAAATATAATTAATAATGCACTAATAAAGCAATATACATCGCAAATGAAAAATAATAATATAATTTCTGATAAAAGCACAAGTAATGTTGAGCATGAAAAAGAAATGCAGGAATTAGCTTTTAAAACAATGCTTATCCAAATGATGGATAGCGCAGGTAATTCAAGGATGGCAGAGTTTATGTCTACTGCTTTATCAAATCAGGATTCTTTTAACCTTGATGATTCATTGGGTGCCATGAGTAATTTTAAGTCAACTATAAGAGGTGGGGCGCAATCATTATCAAATGATTACAGTGAGAGCGCAGTTACGAAATTTAGTGCATTAGGACTTACAGCTGCTAAATATGAATCTAATGTTAATCCGGGCACCATAAGTAATACAACAGGAGATTATGGTGGTAAGTCCTATGGTGCATGGCAGTTCTCCTCTAAAACAGGTTCTTTAGATTCTTTTATAAGTTCACTGAATGTAAATAATAAAGAGTTTTATTTGAAATTGTCAGATGCGAAAGCTAAAGATGGTAATAAATTTGGTGGGAATTTTGATGCTTCATGGACTAATATTGCAATATCTAATAATGATAAATTTTTAAAATTGCAGCAAGATTATATAAAACAAAATTATTATGATACAGCTGCACAAACATTAAAGTCAAAATATGGTTTTGATATAAGTGAAAAAAGTGATGCGTTAAAGGAAAGTTTATTGTCTACAGTAGTTCAACATGGTGTAGGAGGAGCTTTATCTGTGTTCTCAAAAATCAATTTAAATAATAGTGATGGTAATATCATAAATGATTTATATAATGAACGTCAAAAGGTTAGTGTTTATTTTAGAAATAGTTCACAGTCTGTGCAACAAAGTGTATACAATAGGTTTACGAGAGAAAAGCAGGATATGCTTAATATGTTAAATTCATAATTCGCTTAACTGCATACTAACACCTTACTTTCAGATACAAAAAATATCTGAAAGTAAGGTGTTTTTTGTTTGAATGCGTAACCGTAAAAATGTTGGTTACATTCTGTGAGTATTTTCAAGTGAGTTTTAAATAGTAGCTGAATAGTTACTTGAAAATAAAACATACTAGTTATAACGTGAAAATAATAGTGATATGAAAAAATATATTTAAGGGGGAAAGAAATGAAAAAGTTTTCAAAAATAATTTCTATATTGTTAGCTGTGGGATTGTTACACAATAGCTTCAGTAGCGTCGCACTTAGTGCACAAGTCGCGCAGGTCGCGCAAGTTGTACAAGAACAATTAAGAAATTCAATGCCAGCTATTAGTGTTAATGATAGCTTTGTAATAGGAGAAAGTACGTCAGGATTTATACTAGAATCTAAAAAATGGCTTTCCGATATACAATCTACAGCTATGATATTCAAGCATGTTAAAAGCGGGGCTAAACTGATTTATCTACAAAATGATGATGAAAATAAAGTATTTTCAATAAGTTTCCGCACACCAGTGAGTGATAACACTGGGGTTAATCATATTATTGAGCATTCAGTTTTATGTGGGTCAAAGCAGTACCCTGTTAAAGATCCCTTTTTAATTATGACGAAGCAGTCACTTAGCACATTTATAAATGCTTTTACAGGACCAGATTTCACAATGTATCCAGTGGCAAGTAAGAATGAAAAGGATTTTAACAATTTGATGAGTGTGTATTTGGATGCAGTGTTTTATCCAAATATATCTAAAGATCCTAGAATACTTAAACAGGAAGGCTGGCATTATGAAGTTAACAGGGAAACAGGTGATCTGAATTATAATGGGATAGTGTACAATGAAATGAAAGGTAATAATTCATCACCACAGGTAATACTCGCAAATATTATAAATAATTCACTTTTTAATGATAGTTCATATAGATTTGAATCCGGTGGTAACCCAGATAATATTCCCGATTTAACCTACGAAAAATTTATAGAAACCTATAAAAAATATTATGTGCCGTCAAATAGCTCTATATATCTGTATGGGAAATTGGATATTAAAAATACATTAAAATTTATGAATGATAATTATCTAAAGAAATTTAAAAGTACAATTGTGGATAGTGAAATTAAATTACAGAAACCTTATGAAAAAAATATTGAAAAAACAGGACTGTACCCAGTAGTTAATGATGCGGGTACGGTAAATATGACTTATTTATCATCAAACTATATGATAGATAAGGTAACAGACGTAGAAAGCATTTTAGGTTTTCAAATTTTGCAAGCAATCCTTTTAAATACTAAAGCTTCGCCTCTCAGGAAAGCACTATTAGACAGTGGTATTGGAGCGAATGTATATGCAAGTTTTAATCCGTCGACAAAGCAACCGAGCTTCAGTATAATTGCTACCAATGCAAATGAATCAGATAAATATAAATTCAAAAATCTTGTAGATAATGCTTTAAAGAAAGTAGTAAAAGACGGTTTTGATGAAGAGCTCATTAATTCAGTATTCACTTCTGTAGAACTTAGTTTGCGTACTCAAAATTCAGATGCTAATAGAGGCATGAACTATATGTCTGCAGCTTTGAATTGCTGGAATTATGATGTAAATCCTACAGAATTTTTAGAGATATCCCCCGCACTAAAGAAAATAAAATCCCAAATAGGTGAAGGGTATTTTGAAAAATTAACGCAAAAATATTTATTGGACAATAAGCATAATTCATTGGTTGTGTTAAAACCTTCCAATGGGTTAAATGAGGCAAAAGAAGAAATATTAAAAAAGAAACTCGCAAATTATAAAGCATCATTATCTGAGACTGAATTAGCTAAAATTAAAAAAGACACTGAAGAATTGAAAAAGTGGCAGGAGGTACCTGATTCAAAAGAAAACTTATCAAAAGTACCAACTCTTTTGCGCAAGGATTTGAATTTGAAAACAGAAGAAATTCTAACAATAGAAAAATTAGAGGGCGGAATAAAAGTACTGTATCACCCTGTAAATACTAATGGAGTTATTTATTCTAATTTTTATTTTGACAGTTCAAAGGTACCCCAAAACAAAATATTATACTTGAAATTACTTGCTAATGTTTTGGGAAATACCAATACTGAGGAATATAACCTTACTCAGCTTGCAAATAAGATGATGAAATATACTGGCGGAATTAGTTTCAATTCAACAGCATTCAAAAATAATACTGATTCGAATGAATATGCTCCTAAAATGAGTATTTCAGTAAACTCGCTTAGTAGTACATTTCCTAAAGCTTTGGAACTTTTAGATGAAATAACGAATCATAGCTTATTTGATAATAAGATGCTTATTAAAGGTTTAATTAAAATGTCAAGATCAGAATATGAATCTATGTTTGTTAATGGAGGCAATAAACTTGCAATGAAACGTACATTATCTTATTTATCAGATAGTGGTAAGTATAGTGATCTAGATTATTTACCATACTATGATTTTATTTGTGATTTAGATGATAATTTTAACGTAAAATTTGATGAAATAGAAAAAAATTTAAATGAGGTCAAAGATATTTTGTTTAACAAAGAGGGATTGGTTGTAAGTTATACTGGTGATGAAAAATATTATGAAAAATTCACTTATAGTCTTAATAAATTTAAAGAAAAACTCAATGATAAAAAATTTCCGTCGCAGGTTTATAAATTTGATTATTCGAATAAGAATGAGGCGTTTGTGGTTCCATCTCAAGTGCAATATGTGGTTAAGGGTGGAAGTTTTAAGAAGGCAGGATACACTTATAATGGGTGTATGAAGGTTGTCGAAAATATATTAAACAGTGATTATTTATGGAAGGAACTCAGAGTCAAAGGTGGTGCGTATGGTGGGGCTATGAGTTTTACAAAGAATGAGGTGTTATTCTATTCCTATCGAGATCCAAATTTAAAGGAAACTTTAAATACATTTGATGGAGCGGTAAATTTTTTAAAAAATTTCAAAGCAAATGATAAAGAAATGACTAATTTTATAATTGGAACAATAGGTAATATAGATTCTTTAACGGGCCCTTATATTAAAGGTGTAATAGGGGACAATATGTATTTTACGAATACCACTCAAGATGATATTCAAAAGCTACGTGATGAAGTATTGTCAACTACTGCTGGCGATATAAGAAATTTTGCGGAGGTACTAGAAGCTGTGATCAAACAGAATTTGCATTGCGTTGTTGGTAGTGTGTCTAAAGTAAATGAAAATAAAGATTTATTTGATAGAATTATAGTGCCTATTAAGAAGCCTAAATAGTAATATTCATATAATTTAAAGATTTATGTTTTGTAAACACTTTGGGTCAGTTATTAGTGGGAATATTGTAGGACTAAAAAGTAGATGATTTTGAATTCAGATTAGGTAGACATTTAGGAAAGAATATAGAACGCAAGTTTTATGTGCTTTCCTTTTTTATGGTATAATTAAAAGATTATAAAATTTAAAGAACTAGGGAGAAAATATGTTGAGAGAAGATATGATATTACAAATATTTAATGAAGGAACTAGTGGTAAAAATCATGCAAAAGGTCAAAGGGTCCTTAATAATGATTTGGTCTCTTCTGTAGATATCACTAATGAAGATAAATTAATATGTATAGATGGTAATGTAATTTCAGAGAAACTTTTTAATGAATATCATACAAAAGTTGAGATGGATGTAGCGCGGAGAAGTATTTTTACTACATTTTGTAGTTGCTCTGATTTTGAAAATAATGAATTTAAAAAAGAAAATTATTGTTGTAAACATTTAGTGGCAACGTTTTATAAAGCATTAGAAGACTTAGCTAATCACCCGCTTTTAAGTGAAGAGGGTGTAGTGGAACAAGGCACATTTAAAAATAGTAGCAATGTACTATCTATGCTCTTAGGAGATGAAAAACATAAGGATGAAATTAAAATAGAGGTGTATATAAACAAAAATCAGTGGACGAGTGGCATTACAGCAGAATTTAAAATAGGATTAAACTCTATGACTGCAAGCAATCTTTACATTTTAAAGGATATTAACCACTTTCTATTAGCGTGCTATAATAATTTTCCTATAAACTATAGTAAAAATTTTACTTTTAATATTGAAAATCAAAGATTGTGCACAAAAGATAAAAGGCTGATTGATTTTATAGAAATGTTAAAGACTTTGGAGGGAAACCAAAGGCACATTAGCAAAAGTGAGGACCGGTACGTTGAAGGAAAAAATATAAATATTCCTAAATATTTAACTAGGGAATTTTTTGAAATTATAATTAGGCATAGAGTATATTTGAATGAAGGCTTTTTTTCTAGACCTGTAGACACAGAAATTTTATATGAGGCCCCAGCCCTAGATTTTGATTTGAAAATGATAAAGAGTAATTATGTTCTTAAATCTTCAAACGGTATGCCGGTGGTTTTAGGTTCTAAGAATGATGCATTCTTGTATGGAAGCACTATATATCTCCCGAATTATGAGTTTTGTTATAAGATAAGTCCTTACCTCCAAGTTTTTAATGAGGCAAGGGTTGTTACAATGCCAGGCATTGAGGAGGAGAATATATTAAGAAGGCTGATTCCAGATCTTAATTTTTTATCACCTAGTGTTACATTATCAAAGTCAATAAAAGATAAAATAGTAATGAGTAAGTGTAGGTTTAGTTTCTATTTTAATCAGGAAGATAAAGAGATCACTCTAACATTAAAGGTGATGTATGGAACTTTCGAGTTTAATGTCTTTGAGGATTGCACAGAAAAAATAATATATAGAGATTCCAAAAGAGAAACTCAGGTTATAGGAATTGTAAAAGCCTTTGGTTTTCAGGAAATAAAGAATAAGTTTTATTTCTTAAAGAAGGAGGACTATATATTCAAATTCTTTAAAAGTGATGTGGAAAGACTTCAAGATATAGGAGATGTTTATTACTCCGAAAACTTTAAAGGCATAAAATCTTTGGGGACCACAGGTATTAGTGGGAATATTAAAAGTGGGAAATATAATTACTTTGAAATGGATTTCAAAATAGGGAATATTGAGCCTCTTGAAACTAAAAATATACTAAGGTCATTTAGAAACAACCTCAAATATTATAAGCTGAAAAATGGTGAGTATCTTGATTTGGAGGAATTGGAACTTAATAAATTCTTAAAGCTTTTAGATGTAATGGCACCACTAGGTAGTGACGATAATCATATTGAAATATCTAAAAGTAAAGGTGTTTTCCTAGAGAGTTACTTAGCGGAAAATAACATTAGATATATAAAAGGAAGAAAAGAGTTAAAAGACGTAAGAGATAAACTTAAGAATATAGAAAAATTGAACTTTAAAGAACCAGTCTCCTTAAATGGGAAGTTAAGAGAGTATCAAAAGGTGGGATATAATTGGTTTAAGACATTAGAGTATTTAGGGTTTGGTGGAATACTCGGGGATGAAATGGGTCTTGGTAAAACCATTCAAGCTATTACTTTTATATTATCTAGCAAAGGTGGTAAGAATTTAATTGTAGCACCCACATCTCTAATATATAACTGGATAAGTGAGTTTGAAAAGTTCGCACCTGGGTTAAAGGTGGCTGCAGTTAATGGGTCAAAGGACGAGAGGCGGGAAATAATAAATAATATAGACAACTTTGACGTGATTATAACCACTTATAATCTATTAAAGAGGGATTTAGAAATTTACAATGTATTAGAGTTTGATTGTTGCATATTAGATGAAGCTCAAAATATTAAAAATCCAAATTCACAAAATGCAATGGCAGTGAAGGAAGTAGTGGCGAAGACGAGATTTGCATTATCTGGCACACCAATAGAAAATTCTCTTATGGACTTATGGTCCATATTTGATTTTATAATGCCAGGATATCTATATGATGAAAAAAGATTTAGTGTGAGATATCACAAAAAACTTAAAGAAAGTCCAGAAATATTAGAGGATTTAAATAGGCTTATAAAACCTTTTATTCTTAGACGTAGAAAAAAAGATGTTTTAAAGGAATTACCTGATAAAATAGAAAAAACTCTTTTGGTGAATTTTGAGCAAGAGCAAAAGAAAATTTATAAAACCTATGCAAATCATGCAATGGAGCTTATTGAGAAGAAGGTAAGGGATGATGAGTTTAAAAATAGTAAGATAGAGATACTTTCTTACATAACAAAACTAAGACAATTATGTTTAGATCCCACTATACTAATGAATAATTACAGTGGGGATAGCACAAAAATGGAAGCTCTAGTAGAACTTCTTCAAAGGAGCATAGAACAGGGGCATAGGGTGCTTGTTTTCTCTCAATTTACGTCTGTTCTTAAGAATATACAAAAAAGACTTTTCGTAGAGGGAATATCCTTTAGTTACTTGGATGGATCAATACCGTCAGAGAAAAGAATGAATTTAGTAAAAGACTTCAACAATGGAGAAAATTCTGTGTTTTTAATAAGCTTAAAGGCTGGAGGAACGGGGCTGAATTTAACTTCTGCAGATGTAGTAATTCACTTTGATCCATGGTGGAATCCAGCAGTAGAAGAGCAAGCAACAGATAGAGCCCATAGAATAGGGCAAAAAAATGTGGTGGAAGTTATAAAAATTATAGTTAAAGGGACTATTGAGGAGAAAATCTTGTCACTTCAAGAAGATAAGAAAAAACTCATATCTCAGCTTATGGGAGATGAATTGTCTAGTGGTGAAGGGTTTGCGTCTCTAAGCGATGAAGAGATATTTGGATTGTTTGAAATGAAGGAATAATTTAGTGATAATAATGAATAACGAATAATGCATATGCTCACAATAGACTGAGGTGAGATTATGACTTTAAATAATAATGTAAAAGAAATGAATAAATTTTTAAAAGGAATACATATGGGAGGTACTACATTTAAAGATTATCTAAGTAAAGCTAAAGATACAGAGATTAAAAATGCGTTGGTACAGATTATAGAATCCTTTAAAAGGCATGAAGAGGCAATTACTAATAGGATAGAAAAGCTAGGTGGCAATGCTGCTGATACTCTTGGAATAATGGGCACTATGGCAGACTTCTTCGAGAAAATTAAACTTATACCTGTAAATACTGATTTAGAAGTGTGCGAACATGCTATGGTTGCAATGGAAATGGGAATAAAACAAGGGAAAAAGTTTATAGAGGAGAATAAAGATTTGGATGCTAGCCTAATGAGTGAAGTGGAAGCTATAGTAGGCGACTACAATAAACACTTAACAAAAGTTCAAGAACTAATGAGAAAATGTAAATAATAATACAGATAGTTTTTATATCATGTTTTTACGTGTAAAAAAAGTATATATTACGTATAATGTATTTGAATAAGCTTTAGAACTTCTTATTTTATTTTTAATTAAGATGCGTTAAGAAAAGCATATGTTTGAGCGAAAGCGAGTTTATGCTTTTTAGCAGATTAATTAAAAATAAAATTAGTAGTTCTTAGCGAAATGAATACATTGGTAGTAATATATACTTTTTTATTTTATTTGCTACTTATGTTCATATTTTTTAATACGGTATAGTGACATTTATACCATTCATTTTCGGGCTCTAATTCATAAGCCTTTTCAGCAAATATTAAGGCGTTTAGGCTATGTCCCATAGCTAAAAATGCCTCAGACTTTCCAAAATAAGCAACACTTTTAGTGCTATCTACTTGAATGGCTTTGTTATATATTTCAAGAGCTTCTTTTTTATTATGTAGTGAGAGTAGTGCGCTGGCTTTACCACATAGCGCATCGTAAAAATCAGGAATTACGTTAAGACAAGCATCAAAGCATTCCAACGCTCCTTTAAAATCATTAAGAAGAGCTGAAAACTCGGCTTTTTTAAAATATACGTTTGAATTTTTATCATCACTTTCAAGAAGTTTGTTACAATAATAAACGCATTTATCAAAGTCACCAGTTAAGTCGTGTATATCAACTAATTTCCAGTACCCTACAGGGTCACCTGGAACTAGCGTTAAATATTTCGTTATACATTTTTCAGCTTCATAAGGTTCGTACATTTCAATATAAGCTTGAGCTTTGACAAGATAAGTTTCGGCATATTCACTATTTAAGAAAATAGCTTTATTAAAATCCTTGAATGCTTTTTCAATCTCTCCATCATTAAATAGTCCTTTTCCTCTTTCTATATATTCTTTAACTAAAATTTCATCATTACATAATTTAATATTACTTTTCATTAAGTTACTCCTTTCACGTGTAATCGCACACATTACAATTATTGACACAAAACAGAACAGTATACATATAATTGCTATGAAATAGAGGTTTTTTACTATTTGCCAATAAATTGGCATTTGTTATTAAATTATATTATAATATTTGTATGGAGTGCATAAATTTGTAGGGGATTATAAAAGAGATTTATTATAAGGGGGCAATAATATGGGACAAGTTGTAAAATGTTCAATAATAATTTGTGATGATTTTAATGGGGTACTTATTGTAGCCAGGGGTAAAGGTAAAAAAAATTTACAAAAGGTGTGGAGTATTTTTAGTAAAGATGTAAAGGGCAAGGGTACTGCGGAACAATGTATTACCAAAGCAATAAATAAAGATTTAAAATGTAATATATTTGATATAGCTCCATTTAAAGAATATGTTCTTGATGAAGAGAATGGAGATACTTCATTGGTATATACTGGCAAAGTAAAAGAGTATATAACTGCACATAAGGACATACAACAAGTTAAGTGGATTACTGAAAGTGAGCTTAATATGCATGATTTCTCTAATGGGGAAAAGGAGATATTACTAGATTTCTTTGAAAGTGTTAAATAATTAATTTAATGAATTTTTTTACATAAATAATGTTAAATATATTTGTTCTGATAGGTATATCATTGATGCAGATATGCCTATAGATAATTTTGATGACACAAAAGAATGAATAAGGAGGATCAAAATGAAATTGCCATTTAAAATTGCTGTAAGATTTTTAAAGTCTAGCAAGGGACAAACAATTCTAATAGCTTCAGGCATTGCTATTGGTGTTTCGGTACAAATTTTTATAGGTTCACTTATACAAGGCCTGCAAAAGAGTCTTATAGATAAAACTATAGGGAATTCATCTCAAATAACTGTCACATCTAATGAAGATGTTAAAACTATAACAAATTGGGAAGAGAAGATATCTCAAATACATGCAACAGATGTTAGAATCGAAAAAATAGCTCCGACTGTTGATTCTTCTGCATTTATCAGATATAGAGATAAAACTGCTCCAGTA
>NZ_JAENWL010000162.1 GCF_016650095.1 Clostridium sp.
GTGTATTGGTATAGATCAGAGAGGATTTGGGGAATCTGATAAACCATTTTCAGGTTATGACTATAATCGATTATCAGACGATGTTCGAGAAGTAGTAGATGCACTTAAAATAAAGAATTTTACACTAGCGGGACACTCCACAGGAGGAGCAATTGCTATTAGGTACATGTCCAGGCACAATGAGCATGGGGTAGCAAAATTAGCTCTTTTTGCAGCAGCACCTAGTCTTATTAAACGACCTTATTTTCCATATGGGTTACAACCGCAGGCTGTTAAAGATATCATTGAGGGAACATATAATGACCGTCCTAAAATGTTAAGAGGTTTTGGAGATATATTTTACTTTCAGCATAGAACTGAAGCGTTTTCGGATTGGAATTTTGAGCTTGGGCTGCAAGCATCAAGTTGGGGTACTGCAGCAACTGCAAACACTTGGTTAGGTGAGGAAAGCTTATTTTATGATCTTTCGAAAATAAGTGTTCCGACTTTAATTCTTCATGGTATTCATGACAAAGTGTGCCTTTTCCCATTGGCTGAGGCACAAAAACAAGGTATCAAAAATTCTAAGCTTGTGGCTTTTGAATTAAGTGGTCATGCATTGTTTTTTGACGAGCAAGTTAAATTCAACAAAGAATTGACACAATTTATTGAGGAATAAATTTTCCGATTTTATAATAAGTCTTAATAAATTCGTATAATTATAGACAAATGAAAAAAGTTGCGAATTTTAGTTCACAACTTTTTTATTAAAGTGGAGGGGGACTCCACTTTAATAAATACTTTATTAATTTTATAATAATAACATAAAATTATGACAATATTATGAATAAATTATGTAGTATTTGTTAAATTTTTAAAAAAATAGTTTTTATGGAAGAGGGGTAAGCTTTATTATTTGAAAGTTGAAATGATTCAGATTATATGGTATTGTATACTTTATAATCTAATACTATTTAGCAGTTGGTAAATTAAAGTTTGGTTTGAATTCGAGGAATTTTGTTTTCAGGGTGGGCAACTCTTGGTTGAGTATGCCCCTTTTTTATTTTTTGGTAATCAAGTGTTAAATTATTAAAGGGAGGCTCGAGATAACATTCAATGTATGATTGTAACTATTGGTGTTTGAATAATGATTGTAGGATGAATTAAACTAAATGAAAACGATATCATTTAGTTTACTAAAAACAAGGGGGTAATTATGGAAAACTTTATTAAAGCTTTAAGTGGTCTTATTTGGAGTCCGGCACTTATTTATTTGTGTCTTGGTACAGGTGTTTATTTTTCAATTAGAACAAGATTTCTTCAATTACGACATATTAAACACATGGTTAAGTACTTATTTAAAGGTGGAGACTCAGAGCAAGGAGTATCTTCCTTCCAAGCCTTTGCAATGTCAGTTGCTGGCCGTGTTGGGACAGGCAATATAGCAGGTGTTGCTACTGCAATAGCAATGGGTGGTCCTGGTGCGCTTTTCTGGATGGGTGCAATTGCATTCCTTGGTGCGGGTTCATCATTCATAGAATGTGCTCTTGGTCAAGTTTACAAAGAGGAAATTAATGGTGAGTATCGTGGAGGTCCAGCCTACTATATCGAAAAAGCTATGGGACAAAAATGGTATGCAACTATATTTGCTGTTGCAACTATAATTGGGTTGGGCTTGTTTGCTGGAGGCGTTCAATCAAACAGTATTGCAGCTGGTATTGATAATGCATTTGGTGTTGCTCCTTGGATAACAGGAGCAGTATTGGTAGTACTACTTGCTTTAATCGTATTCGGTGGTACAAAGAGACTTGGAAAAACTGCTGAAATTATAGTGCCGTTTATGGCAATGGCTTATATAGTAGTAGCAGTAATAGTACTTGTAGTAAATGCCTCTGAAATTCCTAAAATGTTTGTATTAATAATGAAAAGTGCCTTTGGTGCTGAACAAGCATTTGCAGGTATCTTAGGACTCGCAGTTCAATGGGGAGTTAAAAGAGGAATTTACTCAAATGAAGCTGGTCAAGGAACTGGACCGCAGTCATCTGCGGCTGCCGAAGTATCCCACCCAGCTGTACAAGGTTTAGTTCAAGCTTTTGCAGTTTACTTTGATACATTATTTGTATGCTCTGCAACTGGATTCATGATTTTAGTAACAGGCCAATACAATGTTCTAAATCCAGATGGTGGATTCATAATATCACATATACCAACTGTTGAAATAGGACCTGGATATACTCAAGGGGCAGTTTCAACTGTAATGGGAAACTTTGGAGCAGGTTTTGTAGCCGTTGCATTGTTCTTCTTTGCATTTACAACACTGATGGCATACTATTATATAGCAGAAACAAACCTTACATATTTGTTTAGAAAATCTAAAAATAGCAAGGGTATTATTAATGTACTCCGAGTTGGTATCCTTGCTTCCACTTTTTATGGGTCTATTAAGACGGCAAAAGTTGCTTGGGCACTTGGTGATATTGCTGTTGGTACCATGGCATGGCTTAACGTTATTGCCATACTAATCCTTGGAAACATTGGACTTAAAGTTTTAAAAGACTACGAAGCTCAATTGAAAGAGGGAAAAACAATGAATACATTTACATTTGACCCCAAAAAATTGGGAATTAAAAATGCAGATCTATGGTATACAATTAATGATAGACGAGCTAAGAGAGCAAAGGAAAAAGAAAATTCAAAATAAAATATAATTTAAAATAAACAATCGAAAAAGCTGTGAAGTTAAACTTCACAGCTTTTTTATTAAAGTAAAGGGGGACTTCACTTTAATTCATACTTTATCTATACTTAAATAATATCATAAAACTATGACAAAATAATGAATAAATTGTGTAGTATATGTTAAATATTAAGAAATATTTGTTTTTATGGGAAAATAGGACAGGTATGCATCCGCCAGAAAATTTAATAAATGTAAATACTATAAAATTAATGATTTTAAAGTATAATTATAATTGAAGATATGAAAGGAGAAGTTGCGAGTGTTTAAATATAAATGGTGTGTATGTGATATGGATGGAACATTATTAAATTCAGATGATGTCATTTCAAAGGAAAATGAAATGGCCTTAAAAAAACTTCAACAAAATGGATTAGAAGTAATCATTGCTTCAGGAAGAGTTGATCTAATGTTAAAGCCTTTTATAAAGCAGTTAGATTTAAAAGGATATGCTATATCTTGTAATGGTGGCTTAATTAGAAATATAGAAACGGGGGAAATACTTTATTCAAAGGTAATGGACAAAATTAGTGTAAGTGAAATCATAACTTATTGTCTGGAGTATAATATAGATTTTCTAATATATACTACTGATGTGGTATTGTCAACACAAAATAACACTAGAGCCGTAAAATTTGAAGATCTCAATAAAGCGCTGCCAAAGAATTTGCGAGTACCTATTAAGTATATAGATAATAGAATCTTAGATAGTATTAATGAGATAAATGCTATAAAGATTTTATTAGTATGTAGTGATCACGAGCAGGTTAAATTTTTAGAAAAGCATTTTTCAGATTTTGATAATCTTACAGCACTCAGTTCTATGAGAGGACTTCTGGATATAATGGCTTCAAACATTTCTAAAGGTAAGGCACTGAAAATCTTATCAGAAAAATTAGATGTAGACCTAAATAGGGTTATTGCTTTTGGGGATAATTACAATGATATAGAGATGTTTCAATGTGTTGGAATGCCCATAGCAATGGAAAATTCTGTAGAGACGCTTAAACTACAAGCAAAGTATTTAACTAAGTCTAATAATGAATCTGGAATAGCTTATGCGATAAATAATTACATATTACAGGAGTAATTGAGAATAATTGTAGATAATTTTCTTTAAAAAGTGTAGAATAAAAATAGAAATGATTTATTGTTAAAAATGCTTTTGATATTGGATTGCATTTTAAGGAAATTTTAATTTAAGTATATTAATAATAAAGCAGGAGAAATCCTGCATTTGCTATGTGTGCAGGGTTATAAATAAAAGAGGTGTAGAGCAGTGGAAATCATTCATATGTTTAATTTATCGATGTGGCAATGGTCATGTGTAATAATATCGGCCATATTAGTAGGTGCTTCAAAAACAGGAATAAGTGGGTTTTTGATGCCTGTTATACCGATAATTGCTAGTGTATTTGGAGGAAAAGAATCAACAGGAGTTATCCTTCCTATATTATTAATAGGTGATGTCTTTGCAGTATGCTATTATAATCGACATGCAGATTGGGGAAATATAAAAAAACTCTTGCCATGGACGTTCATAGGGTTAATAATGGGGGTTATAGTTGGAAATTTCATTAATGACAAACAATTTAAGGCGGTTATAGCTATTTCCGTTTTACTTTGCTTAGTTGCTTTAATATACATTGAAAAAAAAGGTGAAAATTCAAAAGTTCCAAGCAACAGATGGTTTTATGCAATAGCTGGAATTGCTGTTGGTTTTACAACTATGATAGGTAATGTTGCAGGACCTATATTCAGTGTTTATTTGTTATCTATGCACTTTAAAAAAAATAATTATATGGGCACAACTGCTTGGTTTTTCTTTCTCGTTAATTTAACAAAAGTGCCATTACAAATTTTATTCTGGCATAATATATCATTTAAAACAGTTTTACTTAGTATTGGTATGATTCCAGCAATTGCAATTGGTGCATTGCTAGGGATGCTGATGATTAAAAAAATCAATGAAAAGAACTTCAGATACATTATTATAGGTATGACATTTATAGCTGCAGTTAAGCTGTTGTTATAGGTTTAGGAAAATTCTGAATTGGAGTAATGCATAATATAAATAAAAGGAGATACGTACAATGCCAAAATGTAAATTTTGTGACTACCGTAAATCAGAAATAATTGCAGAGAACAAATTTGCCTTTGCAATACTAGATCATTTCCCGGTAAATGAAGGTCATTGTTTAATTATACCTAAGAGGCATTTTTCTAGCTTCTTTGAGGCAAGCGAGGAAGAAATAAAAGCAATATATGGATTATTGCATGAAGTAAAAGAAATATTTGATATTCAGTATGAACCAGCAGGATATAATATAGGTATTAATGTAGGAACTTATGCTGGACAAACCATAAACCATTTAAACGTACACTTAATTCCTAGATATATAGGTGATGTAAGTGATCCAAGGGGTGGGGTAAGGAATATAAAAGATGATTTGGCTCAGGATGATGAATAAATTAAATTGCTATTTCTGAAGATGTTCAGTAATGGAAAGTTTGAGGAGGGTATATTTATGGAAATATCGATATTTATTATGCCTACAATTGTGATTATATTGGGTGTAATTATAAGAACTGGTAAAGGTAGTTTTTTAATCTCTGGATACAATACTTCTTCAAAAAAAGAGAAAGAAAAATATGATGAAAAGGCTTTATGTAATTTTGTAAGCAATTTATTGTTTTTTTGCTCAATCGTTATTTTTATCTATCTAGTAGCAAGAGCTTATAATATTACTTATTTAAAGATATTGGCAATGATAACACTTTTTATTGCAATAATTAGAGCGTCTTTTTACGCGAACACCGGAAATAAATTTTTGAAAAAATAATATCCAATTTTCTCTTTGTAAGATGGATAAGCATTTAGACAAAAAGAAGAAAAAAGCTGTGAAGGGTTACTTCGCAGCTTTTATTATTAAAGTAAAGGGGGACTTCGCTTTAATCATTATCAATCTATATTTAAATAATAACATAGAATTGTGTAGATATAATGAAGAATGTATGTATCAAATGTTAACATTAAAGAATTATTTTTTATTAATTATTAAAAGGCACATGCTTAGTTTATTTTATCACTCTTTTACCTATTACAAATTTCTCTTTGTAATATCCAGTCAATTCTGAAATTTTTATAATATCACCAGATTTTGGAGAATGTATAAATTTGTTATTACCAATATATATGCCCACATGAGATACTTGATATGGCATAGCTGGATTTGTCATAAAAAAGACTAAATCACCCTTCTCTAGACTATTTATATTAAAAGATGCACCCCTATTTATCAGCTCCATAGATGTCCTAGGCAAATTTATATCAAAATGTTTATAAATATACTGTACAAACCCGGAACAATCGAAGCCACCGCTTATATATTTGCCTGAAATATTCGATATTGCGGGTGTTGTGCCACCCCATAGGTAATTCATTCCTAGAAAGGCAACTGAATAAGAGACTACATTAACTCCATTTATTATTGTATCGTATTGTTGGCCATTTGCGATATATTCAGCCTTATTTAATGGAGTTTTAGAATTTGAGAAAATAATAAAAATCATATATATTATTACTATTACAATTGATGATATAAGGCAAAGTCTTATTGGATTTCTTCTATTAAAAGATGTTCTCATATTTCCTCCTGCACTTCAATGATACAAAATAACCTTATATTAAATTACTGCATCACTCTTAATAATATTCTGAAATGTTTAAAAAAATTTGTGAAATAGTTTAATTATTTTGTTAGAATATGGTACGGAATATTCACAAGAAAATCACATAATTTTCAATATTGACTTATTCAAAATATCATACTACAATATATTTAGAAGTAGGTGATTATCATAACCTTATATGATGGCGTAATGGATTATATTGATGGTGTTACTATTATAAATAGTGAAGGAACCATTCTTTTTACTGTAAAGTTTAATCCTGATATTGATAAGAAAATGGAAGAGTCAATTGTGGGAAAAAAGCTATTTAATGTGTTTTATAATATAAATAAATTCAATAGTTCGCTTTTGGAATGTATGGAAAAAGATAAGCCAATTGAGCGAAAAGGGCAATAAGTAAGAAACTTATTTTTTGAAGAAACAACTACTGATAACATATCCTTTCCTATAAAACATGCAGGGCTAATAGTAGGAGCTATTGAGCTTTCAAAGATAGTATCTGTAAAAGATAAACAGGTTGAGAATGATAAGGCAATTTCGGATGGTAGCACTGCTATGAAGTTAAAGCCTAAATGTCTTAACTTAGCCTATGTAGCGAATTACAACTTAGATAATATAATTTGTGAAAATGAAAAAATGGTCAACCTGGTACAATTTTCAAAAAGTATTGCGAAATCCTGTGCTTCAATTTTTATTACAGGAGAGACAGGCACAGGAAAAGAACTATTTGCCCAGGGAATTCATAATGCTTCAAATCGAAAAGATAAACCATTTATAGCACAAAATTGTTCAGCAATTCCTGAAAATCTCATAGAAAGTACTTTTTTTGGTACCAGTAAAGGAAGTTATACAGGGGCTCTTGACAAAAAAGGATTATTTGAGGCTTGTAATGGGGGTACTTTGTTTTTGGATGAGCTTCATTGTATGCCCATTCAGTTACAGGCAAAGCTTTTGAGGGTAATTGAAAGCGGATCTGCCAGAAGGATAGGGGAAAATGAAGAACGAAAATTTGACGTACGGATTATTGCGGCAACAAATATAAGCTACAATGATATATTGACTAAGAAATTTATTAGGCAGGACTTGTATTACAGACTTTCCGTAGTGAAAATAAATATACCACCTTTAAGAGAGCGTGTTGAAGATATAAAGATTTTATCGGATTTTTTTATTCAAAGATACAATAAAATCTATGAAAAAAACATAACCTCAATATCTCATGATATGA
>NZ_JAENWL010000171.1 GCF_016650095.1 Clostridium sp.
ATTTTCTTTAAATTATCCTCAATTCTACATCTAACATTTTTATGCTTCTAAATGAATTATTCTACGAATGTATTGAAATTCCTTGTTTTTTTATATAACTTGATTAAACAATTTATTACTATATAAGTACTATAATACCTAAATAAGACTTCATCATTTTAAAATGGTAGTTTAAATGAAAATTTAAATAATACTCAAAAAAATTCTAAAGTTTATGGTTTAGAGTATCGATAATATAGTATAGTATAGCTTATTGTACACTATATATAATAGAAAGGTTGGTAAAGATATGAAAAAAAGAATATCCTTTATAGTAATGTTATTTACTATGGTAAGTTCCCAAAGTGCATTTGCTGATATTGGCGTCGTGAATACAGCATGCTTAAATATCAGGCAAAAACCTTCACTTTCATCTTCGATTACAGGTGCTCTATTAAAAGACACAAAAATAAATACACTTGGAAAAGAGGGAGTTTTTTATAAAATAAGCTATAGTGGAAAAACTGGCTACGTGCATAGTTCTTATATAAATATAAGTTCTTATATAAATATAAGTTCCTATATACCCATAGCAAAAACCACTCCTGTTCCTAAAATTATAGAAAGTGTAAAATCTACTTACGTAGAAAAATATGGAGAGATAACCGCAAAAGAATTAAATGTACGATCTGGAGCTGGAACAACTTATCCTGTAACCGCTGCTATTACTCTTGGAGAAAAAGTTATAATCTGTGGTGAGTTAAATGGTTTTTATAAGATAATTTATTCTGGTAAAACAAATTATATAAGTGCATTATATGTAAAAATTACAGCTGAAAAGACTGCAAATACAAATAGTACTAACATTGTAACTACACCTGTATTAAATCCTACAGGAATTGGAACTATTACAGCGTCTGATTTTTTAAATGTAAGAAAAATGCCTTCTATAGATAATAATTCTACTGTCATTGGTTTACTATATCCAGCTGATAAAGTGGATATATATGGAGTGCAAGGTGACTTCTATAAAATTAAGTACTCTGGACAATGGGGATATGTATTTAAATCATATGTAAGCGTAGTTAATGCTTCATTAAGCAAAGCTCAATATATTGCAGATGGCCAGCAATATGATGCATTAATAAATGGGGATAATTTAGTGTCATATTCAAATACATTTTTGGGGATGCCTTACTTATGGGGTGGCTCAGCCCCAGCAAAATTCGATGCTACTGGAAAATATATAAGTGGTGGATTCGATTGTTCGGGATTTGTACAGTATAGTTACAAGAACTTTGGTATAGATTTGCCTAGAACAACTATGGACCAGGTAGATAAAGGTATGTCTGTTGATATAAATAATCTTCAAGATGGGGATCTAGTCTTTTTTATGACAAATTTGGCTTCATCTTCTGAAGTATCTCACGTAGGAATATATATTGGGGATAATGAATTTATGCATTCTTCTAAACCTGGTGATGTTGTAAAAATATCTGAATTAACTGGCTATTACAAAGATAACTTTGTAATAGGTAAAAGAATAATAAACTAATGATTTAATAACATATCTATAGAATGAAAATTTCTATAAATTTTAGAAACCTCTTTTCCATATTTTTAGAGCTGTAAAAAAAGGTTGAAAAGCAGTAAATGTAATGGTAAAATATACAAGTAATATCCTAAGTCCTTCATAAAATTACATTGTTTTATACATGTAACTATTAAGCTGAGAATTTAGGTTATAATAAATAACTTATTGAGGTGACACATGGATAAAAAAAATATATCAAAAATCCATTCCAATATTATTATAACTACAAGTATAATTCTAATTTCTGCTTGCATTGCAACTAAAACGTCAATGGCATATGGATTTTTAGGTGGTATTATCTTTACATCCTTGATACTTATAAAATACAAATACAGTATCAAAGATATATTAAATATAATTCTATCAGGTTTAAAAGAAGCATGGAGGCTTTATGTGCTAATTTTACTAGTTGGTGCGGCTGCTTCTGTATGGCTCGCTTCTGGCGTTGTGCCATCTCTAATGTATTATGGGTTTGAATATATGAAAGATATGAATTTTCTTCTCTCTACCTTTCTAATCGTTTCAATAGTATCTATATTTATGGGTACTGCTATTGGAACAGTAAGTACAATAGGCATTGCACTACTTGGTGTTGGCAATGGGTTTGGAGTTCCATCACCTATACTCCTTGGAGCAATAATATCTGGTGCCTTTATAGCTGACAAGATGTCTCCACTATCTGGATTATTTAATCTTACACTTACAACAACAAAAAGGAGCTATAAGGATGTTGTGGCTTCAATGCTGCCAACCTTTATACCCCTATTTATAATTACTGCTATAATATATTATTTACTAGGCTCAAATTTTACCTCAAGCACTGGTTCTGAAAATCTTATACATTACCAGAAGGCTATACTCGAAGGCTTTACTATATCGCCATACATTGCACTTCTTCCCGCTATAGTCCTTATAACACCTCTTTTCGGTGTTAAAACAATACCTACAATATTAATAGGTGTCTTTGTAGGTTGCATAGTTAGTGTTTTCTCTCAGCATATGTCCTTACCTATCCTTATAAATTCACTTTTTTTAGGATACAAAGGTTCTACTGCCTCTACTGAACTTAATAAAATACTTGTAAGTGGTGGTATTAAATCTATGATAGAGGTTGTTTTTATAGTTATGGGAGCCGTTAGCTTAACAAGTCTATTTGAAAAAAGTGGCATGATAGTACCTTTAGTTAAAAAACTAACCAATGGTGTACGGACTAAGGGACAACTTATTTTAAAAACATCGTTAATTAGTAGTTTCTTAACTATAATAACCTGCGACCAGACAGTTGGAATATTACTACCTGGACGCCTTCTACAGGATAAATATAATGAACTCGATGTTGACACAACGCTACTCGCAAGAACTATTTCGGATACAGGTACCATAATTGCGCCTTTAATGGCTTGGAATATTAATGCTCTTATTCTTAAATCTCTTACGGGAATTTCTGCTACTTCCTATGCTCCTTATGCAGTATTGTGTTATTTAGCTCCCATAATTACATTAATTGTTTCATATACTATTAAAGAACAGCGCAAATCATTGGCGGCATAAAATTTATTAAATAAAGCCATAGTTTTTTAAAATCAAAATAAAACAGAAAATTGTGAAAGACGATAGAATCGTAGTAGTTGCAACTAACTGTCCCGCCAGTTCATCATTTGCTTCCACTTGTTGCGCCATAATATAGCTAACTACAGCTGTAGGTGATGCAAATACCGCCAGCAAAACCCCCAGTTCATAATGCCTGAATCCAATCAAAATTCCTAATGAAATAATAATTGCGGGTAAAACAATTAACTTAAATGCGGAAACCCACATAATATATTTAATGTTCTTCAAAACACCCCGTGCCTCAACAGCACCTCCTAATATAATAAGTGCAAAAGGAGTTGATATTTTCGAAATATCTGAAATAGTTTTTTCAATAACACTGGGAAGTTTTATTCCTATTGCAGACATTGCTATTCCAATAACACAAGCAATAATTAAGGGGTTTTGAGCTATATCTATAAATGTCTTTTTTATTCCTATATTCTCATCAATTTCTTTGTTTGCATATATGGCGAGCACAAAAACCGCTAAAAAATTGTACAATGGAACCACAAAAGCAGCAAGCATCGAAGTTAATCCAACTCCTCCCTGCCCAAATAAGTTCATACAAATCGGTACCCCAAACAATATGTAATTACTCCTGAAAAGCGCCTGAATTAGCACTCCTCTATTTCTATTCTGAGCTTCAATTTTGGGAATAATTAAAATCAGCAAAATAACAGTTATAAGAATTGAAGATAATACAAAAATAATTAGTTTCAGATTAAAATCACTTACTATATCGCTTAAATAAATATTATTAAACAACATTAAAGGTAAAAAAACCTTAAAAACTAATTTATTTGCTGTTTTGAAAAAACTCTCATCACATACTTTAAAATACTTTAAAGTCCAACCCAAAGTCATCATTATTAGAAGCGGTAAAACTACACTAAGTGAAAAAATAAAATTTTGCATTTTGACTCCTTTCTATACAGGTCAATCATCACAATATATATACTTGCCCATATATCCAGAATCATCTACCATTAATAAATCAACAATAATAAAATTATATCATACACTTACATATATAAACAATAAATTAGCCCCTAAAGTAATTCAACAAGCATTTCAATTGAATTGTATCCTTAACTTTCCCTCCTCATAACTCGCTTTAATAATTTTCTTTGAATGTAATTTTTGTGGAATCACAAAGTTGCGTTTTTCATTTTTAATGGAAATACTAATTTCATCCCCATTTTGAAGTAAGTTTAATTCTTTTTTATCTACGAATGGCATATTTATATTTAAATAATAGCATTCATCCGTACTTGATTTTTCAACCTCAAAAATCTTATCCTTAAAAAATACTTTTTCTGCAGAAACTTCTTTAAATATGCTCTGCCCCATAATTAATAGTGATTCATAATTCCTAACCTCACTATGCATTAGCTCAGTTTTAAATATTGGTACAGGGCTAAAACTTTCACTTATATCCACAAGATTTTCACTTTGAAGCTTCATCCACTTTTCAAAATACCCTTTTCCACCCTCTTCTGAGATTATCTTATTAACAATTATTGCGTCTACATTAAAATCATATAAATGCAAATAAGAAAAATTTCTTTTAGCTTCTTTAATAACAATTTTTTCTGGAGTAGTAACTATTCTAAGACTTACATTATCCTTTTGTAGCATTAACTTATGGAGTTCATCAATTTTGTTATAAAGGATTTCGATTTCATCAAATGTTTTCTCATCAGGAAGTGGGATCTTTATTGTATGATCAATTATTGGCTTTACAAGTTTGGCCGCCTTCCTTTTCAAAGGGAAAATTTTGTCCATCCACCACTTAAAAAGCTCTGGAAATTTTAAAAGGGACATAGTTTCTCCAGTGGGTGCACAATCAACTATTAACACATCATAATTATCATCATCATTAATCTGTTTAATTTTAAGTAACGAGATGAGATCTTCTAAGCCTGGAAAAACCAGTAATTCTTCAACTTCAATGCTTTTCATAGTTTTTGATAGCATTAATTTTTCTATATATCCCTTGATATTTCCCCAGATAGCTTCATTCTCAATAAGGGCATCTACCTCAATAGCTTCTAAATTGTCCGTTATTTGAGTAGGTGTATTAGATAACTTTATTCCGAAGACATCGGAAAGACTATGAGCCTTATCTGTACTCATTATAACCACTTTTTTTCCCTGTTTTGCAATTTGGCAGGCTGTTGCTGCTGCAACACTAGTTTTCCCCACTCCACCTTTTCCTGTATATAAAATAATTCTCACTTTAACCCCTCCAATTACTCAACTTCAACCTTTTTAATCTCTTTTCTTACTTCTTCTTCATCTTTTTTACAAGACTCTTGCATAAGTTCCAAGGCAATATCTTTTATAACAGTAACTGCTTCTTTTTCAAAGTTATTAAGCCTATGCAATACTTTTTCCGGCAAGATTTCCTTTATAATTTCATATTTAAGTTTTTCTATTTTTACTAATTTTTTTATTATATCACTATTCATTTAATCCACCTTCTCCTCAAAATATATAGATAAATAATCATCTTTAAAATCAGCTTTACTTATAGAATACTTTTTCAGTGAACTCGGGCAAGGAATATTCCTCTTGAAATTTCCTATCTTAATAGATATATCTGAACCAGTTTCATATAGCTCTAAGTCTTTCTTATCTCCAAAAGGAACATATACTTGAAGCTTATAGCCTCCTTCTACCTTTTCAAATTTTTCACTAAATGTTATTTTTTGAACCCTTAATATATCTTTGACATCCAGTGAATCCTGAACTATTCGCTGGAGACCCTCGATACCGTTAATATCTACCTCATACCATTTAATTTTAAACCTAGGCAGATTCAAAAATACCGAATCTATTTCTTCCATGTACTTTTTTTGAATGCACTTCCACTCATCAAAAAAGCTATTGCCTATATCTTCTGGTATTATCCTATTAATATATATAGCATCTACATTAAAATTATAAAGATTTAAATACATGTAGTTCCTTTTGGTCTCTTCAATAACCATTTTTTCAGGAATTGTGACTAATCTTATGCTACAGCACTCCCTATCCTTCAATAGATTTTGAAGTTCTGTTAGCAGTATATAAAGTTTTTCAATATCATTCATAGCTTGTTTATCAGGCATTTCTATTTTAAAAGCTAACTTAGCTATAGGCCTTATCACTTTCAATGCAACCTTTCCAATTGGGAATAATTTCTCCATGTACCAGCTCATAAGCTCTGGAAACTTTAAAAGAGATATAGTTTCTCCTGTTGGCGCACTGTCCACAATTATCAGGTCATAAATACCTCTATCATGTAAATCCTTGATTTTTAAAAGACAAAATAACTCTTCCATTCCTGGAAACACAATAATATCCTCAAAATTTTCTATTTGCTTTTCATCTTTAAAAACCATCATTTTCTTAAAAGCTGCTTGAATACTTCCGTAATAATTCTCCATTTCATAATTAGGATCAATTTCAAGTCCCCATAAATTTTCTCGTATTTCTGTAGGTTCATTTTTTATTTCCTGCATAAAAATATCACTTAAATTATGTGCCATGTCTGTGCTAACAATTAAAGTCCTTAATCCCTCCATAGAAGCCTTAAGAGCATGTGCTGCAGCAGTACTGGTTTTGCCAACTCCACCTTTCCCAGTAAAAATAATGATTCTTTTCATATTGCGCCTCCTTATTTTAATTCTTAAAATGAATAGTTCTTTTATCGAAGTATTTGCTCTAAGAATAACTCAGTTATACTGAGTTATTCTATAATTATTTTTCTTAATTTTTTAGCTGGACTCTCTTCTTCTTTACTTAAACACACACTTTCTTTAAAAACTCCAAGTACCTTTTGATAAATACTTAAAGCTGAAGAAATTTCATCCTCAGTAAGTTTTGAATAAATATTAATTATATATTTAATGATCATAGCTTTTGCCTTCTCAATTACTATATTAGCAGCCTCAGTAAGAGTTATCAAAACTATTCTTCTATCTTGATCACTCCTTATTCTTTCTACCATCAGTTTTTTTTCCAATCTAGCTATAACCCCTGTAGCAGTATTTAATGGTGCCATTATGTATTCTGCTATTTCCGTCATATTAGCATTCTTCTTTCTATACAAGAATAATAGTGCTAATATTTCATTTTTGGAAAAGTCTAAGAATATATCACTCCACTGCTGTGGAAAAAACAAGACCTTAAACTCATCAAAACAATTAAAAAAGTTTTTCTCTATTTTGTTTATATCCATAACATCCTC
>NZ_JAENWL010000047.1 GCF_016650095.1 Clostridium sp.
CTTCAGTAGCTGTAGTAATATTTGTAGGTGCCCCTGAGGATCTTTGTCCATTCCAATTTCCCATTTCAGATCTTTGTGGCATTGAAGCTTTTATTTTATCTACTTGAGTTTGATTCAAAATACCAGCAGTTACAAGAGCAGCAAATATATCTTCATGCGCTGGTCTATTAGCTTTCATATAAGCTTCTTTTTGGGTAATAGTCATAGTATCTAATTTAGCTTTTTCAGCATCTTCTTTAGTTTTTAAAAATGCTGTTACTTGATCAGACTTCGCTTGAGTGATAACTTTAGCAGTAACTTGTGAATTTAACATAGCGGCTAAAGGATTACCCTGCTTCATACCTTGACTTGACCTACCAAATTGACCACCCTTATCTTTTCTGTCTTCGTTTTTTTGTGGCATTGCGGCTTTAATTTTAGTAGCTTGATCTTGAGTTAAAAGGTTTGCAGTCACAAGTTCAGTTATAATATTTTCTCTAATAGGTTTATTAGCTTCCATATATGTTTGTCTTTCGGTAACGGTCATAGCAGCTAATTTAGTTTTTTCTGCAGCCATTTTTACTTTTTCTGCCGCTTCTTTAGTTGTTAAGAATGATGTTATTGCTTCAGACTTGGCCTGAGTTATAGTTCCAGCAGTAACTTGCGCCTTTAACACAGATACTAATGGATTGACCCTTTGCTTGTCGCCTTTAAGTGTAAAAGCATTACCTTCTCCTTGATGTTTACCAAATGACTTACTAGATATCTTAGTTTTTGGTGTAGTAGTTGATTTAGTAGATGATGCAAATGCAACAACACCAGTTGAAATTATTAAACTCCCTGTAATACCTACTACAAGTAATGTACGATAAAATTTATTTTTTAACATGTAAATACCTCCTCTAAATCAAATTAAATATTTTATATTCTCATTACATAAATATAAGTTTTTAGTAAGGCATCTACGTGACAAATTTATGAACTTACTGTTAAATTTTCCACTAATGTTCATCAACAATAGCAAAGGTGTACCTGAAAACAATAAGTCTTAACTTGCAAATAACTATATATATATGTATAATTAATCCATGATTAATCCATGATAATAATATGAAAGAACAGTGACTATAAAAGCTACGATTTATAAATTTCGTAAGAGAGCCAATGGTTGGTGAAAATTGGTGAAATTTTAGGTCTTTCCACTTTTGGAGCTGTCGATGATAAATCGAAAGGTTAGTACCCTTTATCCTACTTTTGAGTGGTTGGTTCTTATTAAAGACCAGCAATTTGGGTGGCAACGCGGATTACTTTCGTCCCAGTTATATAAGGGAGGGAGTTTTTTATTTTTTGATTTAAAAGTAACGATATTATTTACAAAAATTAGGAGGGAAAATATGTTAGATATAAAATTTGTAAGGAAAAATCCAGAAATTGTTAAGAAAAACATAAAAAATAAGTTTCAGGATAATAAGCTAGAGTTAGTAGATGAAGTAATTGCGTTGGATACGCAGCTCAGAAATTCAAAGCAGGAGGCAGAGGTTTTAAGAGCTGGGAAAAATGCAATTTCAAAGAAAATCGGTGGCTTAATGGCTCAGGGAAAAAAAGAAGAAGCAGAAGAAATGAAGAAACAGGTTGCAGTAGACTCAGAACATTTAGCTACACTCGAAATACAGGAATGTGAACTAGAAAAAAAAGTTAGAGAAATTATGATGATTATCCCAAATATAATTGATTCAAGTGTTCCAATTGGTAAAGACGATAGTGAAAATGTGGAAGTTCAGCGTTATGGTGATCCTTTTGTACCTAATTTTGAGATTCCATATCATACTGATATTATGGGTAAATTTAATGGTATTGATTTGGAAAGTGCTAGAAAGGTTGCTGGTAACGGATTTTATTACTTAATGGGTGATATTGCGAGACTTCATTCGGCTGTGATTTCTTATGCGAGAGATTTTATGATAGATCGCGGATTTACATATTGTATTCCACCTTTCATGATTCGTAGTGAAGTTGTAACTGGAGTTATGAGCTTTGCAGAAATGGATGCTATGATGTACAAAATCGAAGGTGAGGATTTATATTTGATTGGAACTAGCGAACATTCTATGATTGGTAAATTCATAGATACAATATTGCCAGAAGTATCTTTACCTCAAAAATTCACTAGCTACTCACCTTGCTTTAGAAAGGAAAAAGGAGCTCATGGTTTGGAGGAAAGAGGAGTATATCGAATTCATCAATTTGAAAAGCAAGAAATGATTGTTGTATGTAAACCAGAAGACAGTATGAAGTGGTATGACAAGTTATGGCAAGATACGGTGGATTTATTCTGTACTTTGGATATACCAGTGAGGACTTTAGAGTGCTGCTCAGGTGATCTAGCAGATTTAAAGGTAAAATCTGTGGATGTAGAAGCTTGGTCTCCTAGACAAAAGAAATATTTTGAGGTAGGAAGCTGTTCTAACTTGGGTGACGCACAGGCACGTCGTCTAAAAATCCGCGTAGATGGTGAAAATGGAAAATACTTTGCACATACATTAAACAATACCGTAGTCGCACCCCCAAGAATGTTAATTGCCTTTTTAGAGAATAATTTAAATGAGGATGGTTCTGTAAACATTCCAGTTAAATTACAGCCATATATGGGCGGCATGACAGTGATTAAATAATAAAAACAGCAGCGTATTCAATTAAAGAATTGATGCGCTGCTGTTTTGCATATATAGTTACAAAACTACTTTGCTTAAGCTAGATCCCTTTGCAAAGAAACGTTCGATATTCTTTTCAACTGTAGGATCAGAAATTAATGGAGGAGCATGGTGCGGTTTCGTTCGTGCATCAATGATCATATTATCACAGGCCCAGTGTTTGTTTTCATAATAGCTATTAACACCATAAATATCATGTGAAGGGTTACTTTTCGTAAATGTCGCCCATAAAAAGTTTTCAAGTGAGCAGCTCATAAATGAACTGTCATCGCAAAGGATAATCATTGGACATGTTGGCATCGCACCTTTTGATTTAACTTCTAAGCATAACTCGTCTAATTGCTTTTGCGCTTCTTCATAGCTTGAAAATGCGGGCCCATTTATGGCGACAATCCCTGGCATTACTAAAATTGGGTTTTTGAAATTTAGTAAATCTTTCAATTGTTCTGGCACATCACTACATAAATTTCTCTTTTTATCACCGCAGGCGGCAATTACCACTTTGCTGCCTGTATTTAAACCCGTTCCCGAATAATCAAGAGTATCAATTGTTGTATTCGTTTGAAAATGGATGTCACGATGAAGATCGATTCGTTCAAGTATATATGTTAAGAATTCTATCTCCTTGTGGGTATCCAATAGTTGATCTTCTTCAGCCGTAATAAATAAATATTTAGCTAGACTAACTTGCCCTGTTCCTAAAATTCGGTTGGCGATGGTGAGAATTTCAGCTGGTTGTTTGACCTTTTGGTACGGTGTGTATCGTTCGCTTCCAATGGCAAATAGCAATGGATGAACTCCCGCTGCATCTACAGCATGGACTTCTCGCACACCAGGAAATTCATACCTTACCGCATTACCTGTTAACTCATGGACGAGATTACCGAAAGAAGTATCCTCTTGAGGAGGACGACCAACAACTGTAAATGGCCATATTCCCTTGGACCTCGCGTATACTTTATGTATCCTCATTAAAGGGAAATCATGAATAAGACTATAATATCCAATGTGGTCACCAAAAGGTCCCTCCGGTTTTGTTTCACCTGGATGAATTTCACCTGTAATGACAAAATCAGCATCGAGACTAATACAATAACCATCAACATAAGAGTAACGAAAATTACGTCCTGAAAGGAGTCCTGCAAAGGTCATTTCACTCAGTCCCTCAGGTAAGGGCATGATGGCAGCTAGCGTATGGGCAGGAGGACCTCCTATAAAGATGCTTACTTTAAGCGGAACACCAAGTTTGTTTGCTTTCTCTTGATGAATGCCGATTCCACGGTGCGTTTGATAATGCAAACCTACTTCTTTATTCATTTCATAATCGTTGCCACTAAGTTGAACACGATACATTCCTAAATTACTATTCATAATTCCAGGTTTTTGTGGATCTTCTGTATAAACTTGAGGCAAAGTAATAAAAGCCCCTCCATCTTCTGGCCAATGGTGAATAAGTGGAATGTCGGAAATCTGTATTTCATTGAACCCAGTCAATTTATTATTCGCTTTTTTAAGGGGTAGTGCCTTTGAAGCTGCCCATCCTGTACTTAAATGTTTAAAGGGATTTTTAAGTACACTCATTGGATTATTGCGTACCGCAATCACTTTTTTTGTTGCCTCTAACGTATTCCTAAAAATAAATTTACTTCTCTCTAGTGTCCCGAATAAATTTGATACCGCTCTAAATTTCGAGCCTTTAACATTTTCAAATAAGAGTGCAGGTCCACCAGCTGCGTTAACTCTCATATGTATAGCTGCCATCTCAAGGTTCGGGTCAACTTCTTCATGTACCCTAATTAATTGGCCAGCTTTTTCTAAATCAAGAATACATTCTTCCAAACTATGATACATTTATTCAATCCTCATTTCTTTATTAAAATTTAATTATACACATTTTAATACCTTTAGTTAATTTAGATTTATCTCCATAAAGTTAGAATCAATTTTACTAACATCAATTATATTATATACGATTCTTAGCAGTCTATAACAATTTTATTTCATATAATGAAATTGCAGCTGATTATAGTTATACTATCATCAAATTCTGTAGGCAAAGTATGTCGTGTAATAGACTTGTATACTGACTTGTTATTTACTTGAATGTCCTTTATATAAATGAAAAACGTATGCAAAGAATTTAGTAGCAAAAATTTGATCAAATCATTATAATAGGAGATAATGAATGATGAAAAGCCGTAAAAGTATTCACATACATAAAACAAAATCTTCGACATAGTTATTTTATTAGTATATAATAAAGGTTTCTTTGACAAATTTAATGGTAGATTTAAAAAATCTATAATGTTAGGATAAGATAACGGAACTTTTAATTAAAAGATAGATATATTTATTATATTGGAGGAATTATTATGAAAACGAATGAATTGCCAAAGTATTTTAAAGAAATTGATAATGAACTATGGTTTGAGGAAGTTGAAGTTGAGAAAAAAAATTTGAAAATAACTTATAAAATGAATAAATGTTTTTCATATTCAAAATCCCCTTATCAAGAAGTAGCTTTGATTGACACCGCTGCATTTGGACCTTGCCTTGTGCTTGACGGGGTAATGCAGACGACTTCTGCAGATGGTTTCATATATAATGAGATGATTACTCATATTCCAGTACTTACTCATAAAAATCCGCGAAATGTATTGGTAATTGGTGGAGGAGACTGTGGAGCAGTGAGAGAATTATCAAAGTATGATGAGCTTGAGACAATTGATATGGTGGAGTTAGACGAAGTAGTAACAAAAGAATGCATAAAATACCTTCCGCAAATAACTGGAGTTTCTGATTTTGATAAAAGAATAAATTTTAAATTCGGAGACGGGGTTGAATATGTAAAGACTACTGATATTAAGTATGATGTAATAATGGTTGATTCACCGGATCCAGAAGGTCCTGCAAAGGATTTGTTTGGAGAAGAATTTTATAAAAATGTAAAGAAATCATTAAATTCTGACGGAGTAATGGTATGTCAAAGTGAATCGCCAATGCTTCACCGTAATATAATTGAGAATACAAGAAAGATATTAAAGAATAACTTTAAATTTGTAAGGACATATATAGCATTTGTTCCCACTTATCCAGGAGGATTATGGAGTTTTACAATGGCTTCGGATGTTTATGACCCTATCAATATGGATGTAAATAGATTGCCACAAGAAACTCGTTATTTAACAAAGAAAATAGCTAAATCTTGTTTTGATCTTCCGAATTTTATTAGCGATCTAAAATAGAAGTAGGGGATGATTTAAAATGAATGATACCTTGAAAATTTTCATATTAGATAACGTTAAATAAATAAAAGCTGTTAGAAATGAATCTTAAGTAGTAATAATATATGTTATGTTAAACAAACAAAGAGGGCAACATATTATAAACTAACAAAACTTAACTTACAAGGAAGAAGTGAGGTGTATAAAAATGGAACTTATCAATGGCATATTTAATAAGAAAACTCAAAAAGTAATAAATGATTATAAAGATAAACTCCCTGAAGATATACAATACATTGATTCATATCTTGAGATAATCAAATTAGCATTAGTGAAGAATAATATTACTACTGTTGAATTATTTTATTCATTTGATGGCAGAGAATTATTTGATAAGATCAAGAATGAAAATTCATCTAAAAATATTTTAGTTTTATACAAAGGACATATTGACGATCTAATTGCAAAAAATGGATTTATTAATGTATATCACTCAAAACGGGGTATTTACTCTTTAGTTATTTTTCAACACCAATTTATATATGAAGAATTATTTGGAGTTGAATTATGGAATGATGGAAGTTCAACACCTCATAAAATACATACATTTAACTGTTACATTTCAGAAAAAATCAATTATTTTGCTGGAATGAAGTGTGAAGTTATGGGTATAGGTATAGGAAATATCAACAAGAAGCAGTATGAAAATTTGATGGAAGATTATCATAACAAAGTTAAAATACCCAAAAATAAAACAACCCCAGGTAAAGTAGCAATATATACAGGCATTGCATCTACAATTGGGGCTGGGTTGCTTGTAGGATTAAAATTATGGTCAAAAAAAGATAAAAGATAATATAGAAAATTATATATTTAATAAAAAATCACGCTTATCCTAGCGTGATTTTTTTACATGAAATTTAAGCTGAGTGCTCTTTATTCTTGTAAGTATTTAACTGTGTAGTATATTAAGAATGCGGGAGTGGTGTTGTCTGCTTATTTATCAACTAATTCCCTTGCTACTATTATTTAAGGATATATAAATGATATAATAAGAAGTAAAAAGTAATTCTAATTTATTAGTATAGCTAGCTTATTCAAAAGTATTGAGGAGAGGAATATTACGATATTTATGAGGATTAATCTATTTGAAGATTTTTACTCTACTTTCTAGGGGGGGTGTTCAAAATGAAATTTCAAAGGTATCAAATTTTTGCAATGGCAATAGCTTTTATATTTATATTTTATGGTATCGCACAATCAATTTTCAAGTTTAATGTAAATAAGAATATTGTTGATACTATATCTTTTATACTTATAATGGTTGCGGGTGGTTTAATACTTAACGGTCGTAAGAAAAAATAGAATTCTGTTTCATAATTGAATTGATGGTATACCCCAATTACTCAAATATTTTTAAGATAATAACTGAAAATTTTCAATAAAAAAGAAGCTGAATAATCTAAAAGTACAATTTTAGGTATTCAGCTTCACATTAGGTGGTTTAGGTTCAAGGTTCAATTGGAGTAGGTTCATTTTGTTTTCTTAGACCATACATCATATCAACTTTCATTCTTGCAGCTAATAACTGTATTATTGCAATATCAATAAACTCAGGGGCTGCATTTTCAAAATTCTGTTCGGCTTGTTGCAATTCCTTAATAGCTTGAGTAATTCCAGTAGTCATAGTTTCTATCTCCCTATATATATAGATTTAATTTACTATATATATGCATCGAAACATACTCAACCGGTTTAATTTTCACGTCCGGAAATTTATGCTCTATGCATCGATCTTCAACCGTTACTATACTTGTATTGTACACTTCTGCCATCTTTAAGAATATCCATTTACAATTAGACTGTATTTTATAAGGTATGTTCTAAAAATAAGCTTTAGACCAATATATTTACATGGTAAGTTAAACTAAAAGCATTCTAAAAATATAAAAAATCTGGATTTAGTATCCAGATTTTAGTAGTTTTTATATAATATGAAAGCATATGTGGACAGATTTTACTTGTTAATATTTTAAAAATTGTGGCTAACTATATATCTTTCAGCCATTATGCCTGCAACTGCACCATCTGAAGCAGCTGTTACCACCTGACGTATGAGTTTAGTTCTTATATCACCAGCTACAAATACACCTTCAACATTTGTTTTAGTATCCTCAGAAGCAATAATATACCCCAACTTGTCTACAGTAATTTGATGCTTAAACATTGCTGACATAGGCTCAGTTCCGATGTACACAAATGCTCCCTCTGTAGGTATTTCTGAAACTTCTTTAGTATTTTGGTTTTCTATAACTACACTAGTAAGTGCATGACCTTCACCATTAACTTTTAAAACTTCAGAATCCCAAATCACATCAATTTTTTCATTCTTAAGAGCGCCTTCTTGTGCAGTTTTTGAGGCTTTTAAAAAACTATATTTGCTAATTATAGTTATATGGGAAGCAAACCTAGTTAAAAATACGGCTTCTTCTACTGCAGAGTCACCTCCGCCAATCACTACAATTTTTCTATTCTCATACATTGATCCATCACAGGTAGCACAGTAATGAATACCTTTCCCTTTAAATTCATCAGCATTTTCAGCAGGAAGTGATCTTGGCTTTGCACCAGAAGCAATAATCACTGCCTTTGCATAATACTCAGTATCTTCAGTACGAAGATATTTTATGTTACCCTTTAAATTTATTTCAGATATTTCCTTTAAATCGTCAATAATTGTTCCAGAAGAAATAGCTTGCTCTCTCATGTTTTTTATTATTTCTTTTCCTTTCACAACCCCTGGAGTACCTGGATAATTTGCAATATGATAGGTGGCTGCTACCTGACCTCCAGGAACACTTTCATCAACAATAACAGTTTTCATCTTAGCCCTTGAAGAGTAAATAGCAGAGGATAAACCTGCAGCGCCAGCACCAAGAATTAACACATCGCAATCCACTCTTTTTGTTTCTTCATTAGGAAGTACCTCGCCAAGTATTTCTTCAATAGCAATTCTAACTTGAGGCTTATTCAAAAACCCATTGAGTCTTAATCCAACTTCTTTTCCATCCTTATAAAAAAGTACAGTAGGACTACTAGTTACATTTATACTTTTTGCAAAGTCCTTGTTTGCCTGCCTAAACATTTTTACAAATTTTATATGCTCTCCATATTTAGACTCCATCTTCTCATATATTGGAGCAAGAACCTCACAAGGAGCACAATCTTCTGAATAAAAATCAATAATCACAGGTTTAGAGCTTTCAAGAACTTCTTTAGTAAATTCCTCTGAATTAATGTGGGGTATTTTTTCACTCATATATAAACATCCTTTCAAATTTCATAAACTATAGCATATTTTTCTTAGGTAAATAAGGACACTTAATGCCAATACAATCCTTATTATTTTTATATTGTTTGCAAATATAATTTGTCTTTTCCATATCATTAAAATATTTAGTTGTATTTATAAAGGATTCTATAGAAGTTATTGAATCCCGTTTACAACATCTTGGACCACCGTGTTTACTAATTTCAATTAGTGCATATCCTGTTGCAAGGTTTGCATTGCTTCGCTGCGCCTTTGACATTGGAGTTACACCTTCTATGATAGAAACTGCAGTTCCTGTACCAACAGCTGCTCCACAGCTTCCGTTAAAGCCACAACTTCCACCCTTTGTATCTTTTCCTCGTCTTATAGCTTCCTTTATTTTTGAAACCTGACGATTACCAGTTTTATTCTGATAGGCAGTTACTAAAACTGCTGGTACAATACTGTGGTACTCAGGACCATGCATATTTAAATTAGCTAATTCAAAAATTTTTTCAGCGAGTTTGATTGGATCTTGGAGGCTACTTTCAAGGAGAATTTGTTCCACAACTCCAAGGATTTCACTACTGTGACATTTATCACAAACAAAGTGATCATTAACACATTTAACATTTGTTTCTATAATCGAACCACATATCATACATTTTTCAAGGGTTAAGGTCTCTGGAGTATAAATAAGCTTACCCTCACAAATTACACATCCTGATTTTATTTCATCTGGTTCACAGGAACAACAGCTACTATTTTCTGATTTTAGTTCGGGTGATTCTATTAGTTCAACTTCTTCAACTTCTTCTTCCATAGCTTTAATTTCATCTATATAATAATTGACTCCCAGGTCTAGCAGTTCCTGTATTGGCCGACAGTCCGGTGAAAGTATTTCTCCATTATTATGATTAGCTGCCACAACTCCAC
Source organism: Clostridium sp. (assembly GCF_016650095.1). GTDB lineage: Bacteria > Bacillota > Clostridia > Clostridiales > Clostridiaceae > Clostridium_AD. The sequence goes on from NZ_JAENWL010000047.1 coordinate 10,161, forward strand.
ATCCACCACCGCATAAAGCATCATAGCTGCAGTTTTTACATTTAGGAATTGTAGAAACATTTCTGTTTTGCCAAGTTTCTATAGCTTTGTTATTGAGATCAACTCGCGGCCAGAATTTCCCTAGGAGATATTCTTCCCTCCCACAACTTGCTGTACAACCATAGATGTCTCCGTTTAGGTCAAATACCCATTCAGTAGTGGCAGCAGGACAGGTATCGAAGGTAGCCATATACATTTCACCAGTATCTACAAGGTGACGGATACCCTTGAAATCAGGTCTATGAAACTTTGAAAGCACAGGGTATTGTTTGCTCATTAATGCGAATTCACCCCATAATGTAATCTGTGTCATAAGATGCTGTGGTTTTGCATAACACTCAAACAGTTCATAATTTCTTCCTATATGTGTTTTAAAAAGTTCTGGTGGCAAATCAAGCCATCCTTTACTATCAAGGAATTCTGCCAAATTGACCATATCTTTTATGTTTTTAGTGTCTACAACAGACCTAAGATTCACTGGGAACTTATTATTTACCGCAGCTTCCATGCCAGCTACAATCTTATCAAAGGTACCCTTTTTATTGGCAGTGGCTCTTCTGCTATCATGAACTTCCTTGTAACCATCTAAAGTAAATTGAATTTCTTTTATCTTAGCTCTCTTTAAAATATCTACATACTCTGCAAAGTCATAGCCATTAGTTACCGCAGAGAGTTCATAATCATCTTCTACACATTTATCTACTATATATTCAATTATTTCTCTTTGAGCTGGGGAGTTTATAAGTGGTTCTCCACCGAATAAAGTTATAAAAGGCTTTTGAGTACCACCTTTAAATCTTTTTCTAGCATGATCAAAGAAAGCATCTACTATTTCCTTCGATATCAAAGTAGGCCTTCCGTCTATGCCATGCTGAAAACAATATGTACAGGCAAGATTACAGCTATAAGTTGGCACAAGCATTAGTTGAACCATTGAATTATCGATTTCCTGGTTAAAGGCTTTAAAGGCGGAATCTATAACTTTTGTTTCATCTACTAAACTATTATATACATAGCCTCTTTCTACCATATAATCTTTAAATTCACTATTTACATCTATCTCGTTTTCTAAATCTAAAAGCATATTATGCTCATTTTCATTCATTATGTCAAAGCTCCCTGAAATAGGGTTTAGTATTGCATATTCAGGCGTTTTTGAAGCTTCTATTTTCACAAGTATATTATTTTTTGCAAGAATCATTAATATTCCTCCATTATTATAATTTAAGGCGGCAACTATTGCCGCCTTATTTTAAATTATTAATCGTGACATCCAGCAACGATTTTTGAAGATTTTGAACAGCACTGTGCTGTTATAAACTTAGAACAACAAGCCTTTTTTTCAGCTTTTTTAGTTACTTTTTTCATGAAATCACCTCCTTAAATAAACTAATTTTTATAGGCTAGTATAGTTAGACTAATAAAATCATATCCATTTTTTAAATACTCTCTACGTTTAAGTATCTCAATATTTTCAAAACCAGCAGACTTAATACTTTCTAGATATTCTTCTTCAGTTATTGATCCTCCGAAACACTCCGCCCAAGCCTCTGGGTCATTTTTTACCTCTTCTGGAAGTGGATATTTTGTTACAGCATCAGATATAACAAATTTGCCGGAAGGTTTAAGAACTCTATATATTTCCTTATAAACCTGCACCTTACTTTTAGCGTGATTTATAACGCAACTACTCATGACAGAATTAATGCTTTCATCATCATAGCTTAAAGCGTCTATGTCTCCTAGGGTAAAAACAACATTCTGGGTTCCTAGTTCCTTAGCTCGTATTTTTGCTTTATTTATCATTGCTTCAGTGATATCCAGACCATGAACTATCCCTTTTGGTCCAGTTAATAAAGAAGCTTGAATTGTATCCTCGCCACGTCCACAACCAAGGTCAAGAACTATTTCACCTTTTTTTATATGTAAAAAATCAAGGTTACTTCCACAACTTAGATTACAGCTACTTTTACTTTCTTCTGTATATCTTTTTTGTGTCTTTGTTTTAATTTCTAAAGAATTATCCATTGCGACATACCCCCTGTGGGTATATAATAACATTAAGAATTAATAAATACAAGACATAAATTAATGGATTTTTATAGATCTTACTTGAAATTTATATTGAAAAAAATAAAAGAATAAATAGGAGTTGATCACATGGATTGTACTAATTGTATCTCTAAAAGTTGCCGTAAGCTGTTGCCTTGCGTGGACAATAGTGAAGTTTATATTGATAGGTATGAAGAAGCTGAGAACAATGAATATATAATAAAAGCATCTTCACTTGTAGATAATGGTAAGGCAGGAAAACTAAATAGATTGGAGGAGATAGCTTTTTATTGTAAAGCTAGTAAATATAGCAAGATAGGGATAGCCTATTGTTATAGCATGGACAAGGAGGCTGTAAAACTAAAAGAATATTTAACAAAGGATGGTTTTGAATGCTTAATGGTGGCTTGTACAGTGGATGGCATAAGTGAAAGTAGAGTAAATAAAGCTAAAGAAAAGCAAATAGTTTCCTGTAATCCTCTAGGGCAGGCATATTATTTAAATAAAAGTGGTGCCCAGTTTTTAATAATAATGGGACTCTGCCTTGGCCACGATATATTACTTCAAAAGGAGCTTAAGGTTGATTTTACTACCTTTATTGTTAAAGATAGAGTACTACGACATAACCCTATTTTAGCTTTATATGAGGGTAAGTTACCTGAGGATATTTTTCTAGAGCAGCTTACTGATAATATGAACATCATAAAAAGTGAAGAACTTAAGGAAAATTTAAAGTTTAAGGTATACCTAGAAACTACCTATATCATAGATTTAAGAAGGGGAGAGGACTATAACACCGAACATATAGAGGGTGCCTTAAATATAAATTTGAAACAACTACCTATTGTTTATAAAAGTATTATTCCAAATAAAAATAAAGAAATAATACTCTACTGTAATGATGGGATTCAATCTGTATATGCTGCAATGTATCTATCTTTAAAAGGATATAAAACGGTTAAAAGTCTAAGTGAAGGGTATTCTAGTTACAAAAGGAAACTACGTAGTTAATCAAATATCATTAAGAATAAGTAGTAACCATTAAAAATAATTATTTAAAATGATAATGAGAAAAATATTTGACAATAGTACTAGTTAGTACTATATTATTAGTATGGATAAAGAAAAAAAAACTTATGGAGAATTAGTAGATTTAAATTTAAAAGCATTAATAGCATTAAGTAGATCTAGTCATAGTGTTCACAAAAGAGAATATAAAACTATCAAAGAGGGAGGCTTAACAGTTTCACAGTTCGCAGTACTTGAGATATTGTATCATAAAGGAGATTTAAGAGTATCTGAAATATTAGATAAAATTCTTTCCACGGGTGGGAATATGACTGTTGTTATAGATAATTTAGTTAAGGGAAATCTCGTTAAGAGATGCACTGATCCAAAGGATAGACGAGTTAGTTTAATAAGTATTACTGAGGAAGGAAGAAACCTCATAAGTGATATATTCCCAAAACATTTAGAAAATATAAATGAAATTTTTAGCAACTTAACATACGAGGAAAAGAAAAATTTAATAAGTTTATTAAAAAAATTATCAGGTGTATAAATATGTACACCATATAATTTGACTATTTATTACTAATTAGTAATATAGTTAGAATGAAATTGGAGGAATAATAATATGAAAAAAGATTTTTACACTGCTGTAGCGGACAGACGCTCGGTTTATGGAATTAGTAAAGAAAAGGTAACAACAGATGAGGTAATTAAAGAAGTTATTGAGCATGCCGTGAAGAATACACCATCGGCATTTAATTCTCAAAGTGCAAGAGTAGTTTTATTGTTAGAAAAACATCACGATAAATTATGGGATATTACAAAAGAAACTTTAAGGAATATAATTCCTGCAGACCAATTTGCGTCTACTGAGGATAAAATAAATTCATTTCATAATGGATATGGTACAGTTTTATTCTTTGAAGATGTTACTGTAATCGAATCCCTTCAGAGTCAATTTGCGCTTTATAAGGACAATTTCCCTGTTTGGTCCCAGCAATCAAGTGGAATGCACCAATACGTTATATGGACTGCCTTAGAAATTGAGGGCTTTGGTGCATCACTACAACACTATAACGAACTCATTGAGGATGAGGTAAAAAAAGAATGGAACGTGCCAAACAACTGGAAACTTATTGCACAAATGCCATTTGGAAAACCAACAGCTCAAGCTGATGAAAAACAGTTCCAACCATTAGAAGAGCGTATTATCATATTTAAATAATATGTACTTTAGCTAACCAATAAATAATGATACCCCTGATC
>NZ_JAENWL010000115.1 GCF_016650095.1 Clostridium sp.
CAAAGTAATTGTTTTTAGAAGCCCAGTCACACATCATGTCAAGTACAGGAAGAATCGCTCTACCATTGCTTGTAATTGAGTATTCTACTTTTAGAGGAACTTCAGGATATATTTTTCTTTGTATCACTTGATTATCCTCTAGGGCTCTTAGTTGTTTGGTTAATATATTATGAGTTATATCTGGGATTAAATGATGAAGTTGTCCAAATCTTAAAGTACCAAATTCTCCAAGAAACCATAATATCATAGGTTTCCATTTACCCCCAATAATATTAAAAGCAACTTCAATTTCACATGTGGCTTCTTTTGTATCCTTATTTCTCTTAATCATATGCAGCCTCCAAACTCGAATAATTTAGATAGTATCATAAAGGATACTATCTATTAATAAAGTGCATACTTGTATATACATATACAAGTATTATACTATAGTTGATAACTAAATAGAAAGTATTAAATGTTTAATTGCGATTTTAGCATTTGATATGTTGAAAGATGTTAAACAAATATTAGCATGAGATCTAACTCATAATAAAGCGGTTATGATACTTGACATATAAATAGGAGTAACTCTATAAATGGTGTTAATTTTCATTAAAAATCGTAAAAATTCTGGAGGCTATAAAACATGGAAAAATCAAAGGTATATTTTACCGATATGCACACAACAATGAAAGAAAATCTGCAACAAAAGTTGAGACGTCTAATCAAAACAGCGGGGATTGATCAAATCAATTTTGAAAAAAAGTTTACTGCTATTAAAATTCATTTTGGCGAACCTGGCAATCTGGCCTATCTTCGCCCAAACTATGCTAAAACAGTGGTAGATATCATAAAGGAGTTAGGTGGGAAACCGTTTCTTACTGATTGTAATACTTTATATGTTGGTGGTAGAAAAAATGCACTTGACCATCTAGATGCTGCTTATGTTAATGGCTTTTCTCCATTTTCCACAAATTGTCACGTACTGATAGGAGATGGATTAAAAGGCACGGATGAGGTTTTAGTACCTGTTGAGGGTGGCGAATATGTAAAAGAGGCGAAAATCGGTCATGCTATTATGGATGCAGATATAATTATTACTCTAACCCATTTTAAGGGTCACGAAGCAACTGGTTTTGGCGGTACGTTTAAAAATATAGGTATGGGTTGCGGATCCCGTGCAGGTAAGATGGAGATGCACAGCAGTGGAAAACCATTTATTTCGCATGAGAGTTGTATAGGCTGTGGTCAATGCGCTAAAAACTGTGCATTCAATGCAATTACTGTAACAGAAAAGAAAGCTACCATTAATCACGACAAGTGCGTTGGTTGCGGTCGATGTATTGGTGTTTGTCCTGTGGATGCTGTTAAGCCCGCATCAGATGAATCAAATGATATTTTAAATAAAAAAATTGCGGAATACTCAGCTGCAGTACTAGCTGGTCGTCCAAACTTCCACGTGAGTCTGGTTATTGATGTGTCACCATACTGTGACTGTCATGGGGAAAACGATGTGCCAATTGTTCCAAATGTAGGTATGTTTGCTTCATTTGATCCTGTTGCACTGGATGTTGCTTGCGCGGGTGCGGTAAATGCCCAACCTGTTATAGCAGGAAGTATTCTCGAAAAAAATGGTAACGCGAATCATGACCATTTCACTGATGTCAGTCCTGAAACTAATTGGAAGGTTGCAATTGACCATGCAGTAAAGTTGAATCTGGGTAGTAAAGAATATGAATTAATTACTATTTAAATAATATACAATGTTTTTTCTTATTACGGTATTTTCAAGAAGTAAATTAATTAGTACTGTCAACTTTAATGGTGTACAATGTTAATCATTAATGTTGGCAGTACTAATTTATATTAAAGACATATTAAGAAGGAGTGAACGTTATGAATAAGATAATTAATGTTGGGTTAGTAGGTTATGGTATGGCTGGCAAAGTATTTCATGCTCCTATGATTAACGATGTATCTGGACTAAATTTATATAAGGTTTATACGACGAGTGAAGATGCTATAAAGTCCTTAAAAGAAAGATATTCAGATGTTTTGGTTTCATCAAATATTGATGAATTATTTGAGGACCCAAACATTCAACTTATTGTACTGGCAGTACCAAATGCAGTTCATTATGAATTAGCCGCAAAAGCTTTAGAAAACAATAAGCATGTAGTTGTTGAAAAACCATTTACTGTAACAACGCTTGAAGCAGATAAATTGATAGCTCTTGCAAAACAGAAAAATAGAATATTAACTGTTCATCAAAATAGAAGATGGGATAGTGATTTTAAAACTGTTGAAAAGATTGTGAAAAGCGATTTACTTGGAGATATAGTTGAATATGAAGCACATTATGATAGATTTAGGAACTACTTTGAAGAAAATACATGGAAGGAAAAGAAACTACCTGGTTCTGGAATTTTATATAATTTAGGTTCTCATCTTATAGATCAGGCACAAATTTTATTTGGACTCCCCACTGAGGTATTTGGTGATTTAAGAATTCAAAGACATGATGGAATAATTATTGATAACTTTGAAATTATATTAAATTATCCAAAATTAAAAGTCACATTAAAGGCTGGAACGCTTGTTAGAGAAATTAGTGCTCACTTTACTCTCCTTGGAAATAAGGGATCCTTTATTAAGTACGGAATGGATGTACAGGAAGAAAGTTTGAAAAAAGGTTTAGCGCCAAAGGATTTAGAGTATTGGGGAAAAGAGCCTGATAGCATAAGTGGAAAAATAAATACTGAAATTAATGGGTTACATTTCACAGGTAACATTGAAAGTGAAATCGGAGATTATAGAGAATTTTACTCAAATGTTTATAAATCAATTTTAGGTGAAGATACAATAAAAGTAACGGCACAAGAGGCAAGAAACACAATTAAGATAATAGAACTAGCCGAAAAAAGTAACTTAGAAAAACAATGGATAAAGTTCCACGAATAAATCAAAAAAATGACTATTTATTTACTTGAATACAAGTGCATAAATAGTCATTTCTTATTAAAGCTCAAAGTTATACTTATACTATGTGCTTAAAATATCTGATAGTTGTTAACTACATCCCGTAGTAGTTCCACAGTCCTGGCAAACTTTACAAGTACCGTTTCTAACAAGCCTAGTGCTTGAACAATGAGAGCAGGTTTCAGAGTACAATCTTTCTCCTTTAGGTTCTTCAGTGTTATTGTTTGTAGTGGAAAGCTCATTCTCCGATTCTAATATGCTAGCTGAAATTTCGTTTTCATCAGGTATTAGTGGGTGTTTAGGAGCACTCGTGTTATTGTAATTATCGGGTTTAATTTGGCACCTTGTATAGTCACCTAATTCTATATCAATAATCTTGCTAATTAAATCAGATATAGAAGAAACAGACTTAATATAAGGATGCTTTTGTACAAAACCATAAGGTTCGAATTTTTGTCCTCGAAGCATTTTAGAGATAGCTTGTGCAGGTACATGGTGCTGAAGCATTACTGAAATTGATTTCGATAGTGAATTCAATAGTCCAGTAATAATAGTGCCTTCCCTATCTGTAGTTATATATATTTCAGAGATTTCTCCATTTGAACGCCTATTTACCGTAGTATAGATTTTTACATCTTCAATTTGAGCAGGATGAGTAGTTCCATAACGTATTCCAATTGGTTTTTCTCTTGTAGAATGAGTTGTGTCATCCTGTAGTGCTTTTGATTTCTTTAAAAGATCCGCATATGATAAATCCTCAAGCGAGCGCTCTTTATCTTCAGATAAAGTAGTGTTTAAAGGCTGACTTGCTTTTGAACCATCTCTATATAAGGCGATACCTTTCACACCTAATTTCCAAGAACGCAATATAACTTCTTTAAAGTCTTCAATAGTAGCATTTTTAGGTAAATTTACGGTCTTTGAAATAGAACCTGATATCATTGGAGTTATTGATGCCATCATGAGAACATGTCCCATAAATGAAATATATCTTTTCCCACTACCGCATTTGTTCGCGGTATCAAATATGGACAAATGTTCGGGCTTTAAGTGTGGGGCACCTTCAATTTTCCCATCAATAATTTTTTCGTATTCAAATCCGTTTTCATTAACTTCTTCTTTTCTTAAAATATAATCAAGAATATCAGCTGTTTCGCTGCTTGAATATCCTAGGTTATCTAATGAGTTTTTAATTACAGGATTAACGATGGTCATATAACCACCACCAGATAATTTTTTGTAAATAACATGACTAAAGTATGGCTCTATTGAGGTTGCACCACAATCCATGGCAAATGATATAGTACCTGTTGGAGCTATAACTGTAACTTGAGCATTTCTAAAGCCATATTTTTCACCACTACTTAATACTTTTGACCAACAGTCTTTTAAGGTCTCACTTAAATAAGATAGGGAATTATTATTTAAAATATCGTGCTTAACTTCTACAGGCTCATAATTTAAATTTTCATATTCACTACTTAGAGATCCAGCAGCTCTCGCGTGATTTCTTATAACTCGTTGCATATATTTTTTGTTAAGTTCATATTTCTCAAAAGGAGCTAGTTCTTTTGCGAGCAGTGAAGAAACATAATAAGACTGTGCAGTCATTATTCCGCTTAGCGATGCAGCTACATTTCTAGCATCTTCAGAGTCATAGGCATAACCCATTACCATTAATAGTGAAGCTAAGTTTGCAATTCCAAGGCCAGTGGTTCTAAATAAATAAGTTTTTCTTGCTATATCTTCAGTTGGAAACTGGCCCCAATGTATGGAAGCTTCAAGAACTAATTGAGTAAGCCCTATTAAATGGACATAACCATCTACGTCAAATTTTTTGGTTTTACTATCATAAAATTTATAAATATTAATAGAGGCTAAATTACATGAGGTATCATCTAAAAAAGCATATTCTCCACAAGGGTTAGTTGAATTAATTCTATTATATTTAGCATTAACTATTCCATCTTCTCCAGCAGGGCAAGTGTGCCATGCGTTAAAGGTATCATCAAACTGAGGAGCTGGGTCAGCACATTGCCAAGAAGCTTTATTAAAGGTATCCCAGAGTTCTTTAACATTTATATCTCTATTAACTGATGCATCTGCTCTTCCTTTAAGAGTAATAGTTTGTTTAGGATTTTTTGAAAGGTTAGATACCTTCGTCATGAATTCATCTGAAAATCTTATGGAGTTGTTTCCATTTTGACCAGATACAGTCTCATAAGCCTCTCCTTCAAAACTACCATCATAACCCATTTTAGTTAGAGCGCGTACCTTATCTTCTTCTTTAGCTTTCCAAGTCATGAATTCCATTATTTCTGGATGATTAATATCGAGGCATAGCATTTTAGCGGCACGCCTTGTAGTTCCACCAGATTTTATTGCTCCTGCATTTCTATCAAGTCCTTTTAAAAAACTCATGAGGCCTGAAGAAATCCCACCACTAGATAATTTTTCACCTATAGCTCTAATATTTGAGAAGTTAGTTCCTGTTCCAGAACCGCCTTTAAATAATTTAGTTTCTGTTACATACTGCTCAGAGATAGAGTGCTTGCCAAGTAGTTTATCTTGGATTGAGAGAATGAAACAAGCTGAAGCCTGAGTCCTTGTATAAGCATCTTCGCTTTTAACTATCATTTTTTCTTTTTCATCATAATAAAAATTATCTAAGGATCCACCTTTTATACCATATGATAAGTTAAGGCCCGTATTAAACCATTGAGGGGAATTTGGTGCAAACATTTGATTTAAAAAGGTATATACTAATTCATCATAAAGGATGATTTTTTCCTCTTCAGATTTAATTATAGTCTGGTCGATTAAGGATTCACACCAAAAATTAACAAGCCTATGAGCTACCATTTTCAAACTATCCTCGTAGCCTTTTTTATTGTTAACACCGGATTTTCTGAAATACTTAGAAGCTATAATATCGCAGGAATTTTGTGAGTAATGTTCAGGGAATTCCAAACCTTTCATATCTACAAGTACTTTTTTAGTTTTATGGTCTATTAGAGAAACATCAATTTTTTTCCATTTAAATAAATCATAAACTGTAATTGTTTTATCTTTCTCTAATTCCTTTGTGTAAAATCTTTTAATTAAACTTTTTATATCGGCCATAATAAATACTAGCTTAAAAAGCTAGTATGTTCACCTCCTATTATTTATCTGATATTAAAATCAAATTATGTAAAATGTACTTCTCTATGACTTAGACTAGTACATTAGATGTTTTCCTAACTAGTTACCTACATAATGTGTTCTAAACTGTATAAGATACAATATGTAGTAAGTACAAAGAAATTCATAACTATATATGGTATTATATAATTAAATACTAAAAATATCAATATTTAATTATTTATTATTTTTTAAAATAAATACATACTTTTTTATTTGTTTTACTGTATAATAGCAAGATAATATTTATTATTTTGGGAGAGGTGACAACAACTTATGATACATCAATTTGATGGACAAATACCTAATGTAAAAAGTAATACTTTTATAGCAAACAGTGCAAACATTATAGGAAATGTATATATAGGAGAGCACAGTAACATTTGGTTTGGAACCGTAGTAAGAGGCGATATGAATTCTATGTCTATAGGTGATTATACAAATGTTCAAGATAATTCTACGGTGCATAATGATGATGGTTTTCCAGTTGATATCGGAAATTATGTAACTATAGGGCATAATTCTACAATACACGGTTGTAAAATTTCAAGTTATACTTTAATTGGTATGGGAAGCATTATACTAAACGGAGCTGAAATAGGTGAATATACTATAATAGGGGCTGGCAGCTTGGTAACTCAAGGTAAAAAAATACCTTCTGGCGTTCTTTGTATGGGATCCCCTGCAAGAGTCATTAGAGATTTAACTATAGAAGAAAAAGAAAGTATAAAAAAATCAGCTGAGGAATATGTTGAACTTTCAAAGAAATATATTATAAAGTGAATTTTTCTTTAAAATATAAATAATTTAAATACAGTAACCTTCTTGTAAAATTTTTCTTTACAAGAAGGTTACTGTATTTTTTTGTAGAATAGTATAAGGTATATAAAAGAAAAGGGGGCGTCTATTTTGAAACATATAAAACTTAAAAACTTAAAAAAGAAAAAATTTATTTCGTTATTTTTGAGCAGTTTTTTTACTCTTAGCATTTGTATTTCTTCTGCTGTAGATGTTTATGCGGTAACTCAAAAAGAGGATCACATTATTATAGATGAAAAAATTGCGAGTGGGGTACAATACATAGAGCAAAATAGGAATTATTATGATGGGGATGAAAAAAGTATACAATTAAAGCAGACTCTAAACATTATCAAAGCAGATTTAAACAACAGTGATGTTGGATTAATATTTGCAAAATCAAAAGATGTAGCACTATCAAAAGATACAGTATCAAATCAAATTGAACAAGAAAAATCTAAAAATAACAGTGTAGTAGGCGGGATCAATGGTGATTTCTTCAATATGGTTATAGGCGCAAGTGTAGGGCCTCAAATTAAAGATGGTACACCAATTACAGGATATACATGCAAGTCAGATGAAAGTAGATATCCCATATTTGGTATAGATAAAAATAATAAAGCCTTTATAGAAAATATGAGTTTTAATGGTAAACTTACAAAGGATGAATCTAAGGCTAGTTATTCGAGCTTAAATGTTCAGCCCAAAAGTGTGCTTATAGATAGTGTTAATAGATTTGGTGAATACGAAGTAAATAAATACAGTGTGAAAAATAATCTGATGATACTAACACCTGATTATAGTGAAAATAGAAAAATAGAAAAATCAGCTTATGCTCCAAGTGATGTACTTACTGTAATAAGGGGAATAGAGGAACCTATATTACTCGGCGAACAGTTTACTGGAGTAGTTGAGAGTATAGGAGCTGGTAGCAAAGAAGTAACTATACCAGAAGACGGTATAGTAATTGCAGCAAATGGTACAAAAGCAAATTGGGTAAAAGAAAATCTTAAAATAGGAGATAAGGTAAGCTTTAATTTAGACTTTAGCAAGAAGGATATTGTATCAGCCATGGGAGGATATAATTACTTGGTTAAAGATGGAAAAGCACTATCGGGATTATCTATGATAAGTGCTGGTGTAGACAAGTATCTTGTGACACCTAGAAAACCTAGAACAGCAATTGGAATAACTGAGGATAATAAAGTTATTGCCCTAACGGTTGGAGGGGGACTAGCATCAGCCGGAGTTAGTGATGGAGCTACACTAGAAGAAATGGCTACCTTTATGGCGGAGCTCGGTGCGGTAGTTGCCATTAATTTTGATGGTGGTGGTTCCACCCAGATGAATATAAGGCATTATGCGGAAAATAATAATACTATAGTGAACATTCCAGCTGAAGCTTCAGAAAGAGCTGTAACTAATGCCTTACTATTTACTAACAAAGCAAAAATAACTAATATAGCAAATGATCTTATTTTAAAAGAAAACATATTTATATACAAAAATTCATCTTACAACTTTAGTTTAAAAGGAGTAGATACTAATTTACACCCTATGAATTTTGATGACAAAGATGTTACTTGGTCTGTGACTGAGAAAGCTGGACAAGTTACTTCTAAGGGACAGTTCGTAGCTTCTGATACATCTGCAATGGGAGATGTAAAAGCTTCCTTAGATGGCATAACAGCAAGTACAAAGGTTACGGTGTTAGATACATTAGGGTCACTTAGTTTAACGGACACAGATACAATTTTATTGAAAAAAGGTGACACTTATAAGTTTTCGGTAAAAGCGACGAATGTAAAAGGCGAAAATGTTTTAATTGATAATAAATCAGCAAAATGGTCCGTTATCGGTAATTTTGGGGAAATTGATGAGAATGGATTATTAAGTGTTACAGCAAAAGATGCGCTGGGACAAGTAACAGTGGAAGCTGGAGGCAAAAAAGCATCTGTTAAAATAGAAGGACCAAAGGATACTGCACCTATAGAAGAGCCAAAAGATACTGTGCTTATAGAAAATTTTGAGCAAAATGATGAAGCAACTTATAGGATAGGTGGGTATGTAGGTGGAGTTGGTCTAGTATCTTCGGAAAAGGCGGGAGAAGGTAATAAAAGCTATAAAATATTATATAATTATGATTTAAAATGGTCAAGAAAATATAATGGAACAATAGATTTAAATCCAACAGTAATTAATAGCAAGGGTGAAGTTAATACTAATAAATTCACATCTGAAATAAGACCTACGAAAATAGGCATGCAGGTATATGGTAATGGTATAGCTCCATGGCTTAGAGGCATCGTTGTAGACGGAAGTGGAAAGGAAACCACTATAGATTTTGCAAGATCAATCTCTTGGAAAGATCAGTGGAAAGATGTTTATGCAGAAATTCCTAATAACTTACCTTTACCAATAACTCTTAAAAAAATATATATGGTAGAAGTTAATAAGGATTTGCATTGCAGTGGTACAGTTTATTTTGATGATATAAAATTTGTGTATACTGACAAGTAAGCATATAAAAA
>NZ_JAENWL010000036.1 GCF_016650095.1 Clostridium sp.
GTTAACTATTATTTATCTGAATGTGCCTAAGATTAAAAATAAGAAATGAGGGGGGATTTTTATGAACAATGATAATTTACTTAGTAAATTTACTGAGTATATTAAAACAAAATTGAATACGCATGATGATGCCAACAAAAACAGTAACAGTAAAAAATCTGACAAACTATTAGGGAACTTGGTATTAATGATTTTAGTGGCAGTTGTAATTGTTTTAGCAAGTAGTTTTTTTAAGACTCCAAAGACAACTTCAACTGTCGCCACCGATGCACAAAAGGATAAAATTTCTACGGAAAGCAACTTAACAGTATTAAATGATTATGAATCACAATTAGAAAATAAGCTTAAATTAACACTTGAAGGAATTCAAGGAGTTGGAAAGGTACAATTGATGATTTATTTTGAGAGTGGAGAAGAAAGTGTTCCTGCTGTAAATATTAATGATTCTAAAAGTATTACAGAAGAAAATGACACTTCAGGGGGGAATAGAGATATCACTCAAGAAAATAACGGGAGAACTGTTGTTATGTCCAATAATGGAAGTGAGAATAAACCGCTAATTGTAAAAAAATACAAGCCTATCATTACAGGCGTATGCGTAGTGGCAGAAGGAGCAACTGAAAGAGTTACTGAACTTAGGATAAGACAGGCGGTAATTAATTTATTTAATTTGTCTGAAAATAAAGTTAATGTATATCCTATGAATAATTAGCATATAATTTCTAAGAAAGGTAAATGGGGGGGAAATTATGAATAAAAAACAATCTGGTATAATTGTAACGCTGGTAGTACTTATTGTGTTTGCAGGGTATCTTGCAACAAAGGTGAATGGGCCATTGTATGTAAATGATGGCGATTTTGGTAGTGAGAAGAGTGCAATATCTTTAAAAGAAAGTAAAACTTCTTCAACATTTTTTACGGAAGCAAAATTATCAAGAGAGCAAGAAAATGCAAGTACTCTTCAAACAATTAAAGCTTTAATTGATGATGCTAATGTCCCAAAAGAACAAAAGGCAACTGCTTCTGATCAATACCTAAACATATCAATGGCGACGCAAAATGAATCAGACATTGAACTTGCACTAAAAGCTAAGGGATTTGACGAAGCATTGTGCAGTATACTAGATGACAAGGTACAGGTAATAGTTAAAAGTGAAAAGAAAGAACTATCACAAGAAGAGCTTCGTAGCATTCAAGATGTTGTAATGAGCAAAACAAAATTAGAAAAAATTGAAGTTCAGATCAAACAATAATAATTGTAAATCCAATATTTATCTGATATAATAGGCATAGCGTTGTCATGTATTACCTAAGCTAAACAAGGGGGTACTAATATGGAAGATAAGATTTTAAATGAAACTGAAATGGGTGTCGTTAAGATATCTGAGGATGTGGTTAGTGTCATAGCTGGACTCGCTGTTGCTGAAATACAAGGAATCGTTGGAATGAGCGCTAGTCTTGTCGGTGGAATAACTCAAATATTAAGTGGAAAGAAAAATTTATCTAAAGGCGTTAAAGTCAATGTAGGAGAAAATAGTGCAGTAATTGATTTACACGTTGTAGTAGAATATGGTGTTAAAATTCCAGAAATAACTGAACAAGCACAAATAAATGTAAAAAAATCTGTAGAGCTCATGACAGGACTTACAGTATCAGCCGTAAATGTGTATGTACAAAATGTTGTGTTACCTATAATGGAAAAGGTAGAGGAAATAGAAGCATAGTAACTAACACCCTCTGTAATCAGAGGGTGTTTCCATGTCAAAAATATTTATACTTTGGCACTAAGTAAAATATTTATAATGAAAATATTACAAATTTCATATTTATATGATTATTGTTATTATATTAATGGTATAATTTAAGATAGAAAAATTAGGAGGATTACTAATGAATAGAAGAAAGTCAAGAGAAATAGCAATGAAATTACTTTTTGAAATGTCAATAAATAAAGAAAATTATCAAGAAATAATTGAAAATTTCAAAGAACACACAGATGTTGATTTAAACGATATAGATATGTCATATATTACTAAGGTGTTAGCCGGAATTCATGAGAATGGTACGGAGATTGATAAAAACATTGAAAAGTACTTAATTAAGTGGAAATTGGATAGGCTTTCAAAAATGAATCTAGCTATTTTGAGAATTAGTACATACGAAATATTATTTGAGGAAGATATACCGGGTAAGGTTTCTGTAAACGAGGGTATAGAACTTGCTAAGAAGTATGGAGAAGATAGCTCTCCAGCTTTTATAAATGGTATCTTAGCGAAGATGATTTAAAAAAAATTCAACTGCTATAATTTGAATGCCGTTAAATGTTAGAGCTATTAACATTATGCGAGGAGAAGATATCTTCAAAATAGACTAGGCAGTACGCTAGTCTATTTTATTTTCATGTCATTAAGAAACATGAAAATAAGATTTTACAACTATAAAAGAGGAATTTTGAACTTATACTAGAACATTCTTATACTAATTGATATTTTAAAAATGTATAAAAGGAGAGGATAATATGGGTATTAAAGTTAATGGCAAGATAATAGTTGAAAAATACAGAAATGAAATTAAGTCCATTATAGAAGATGGAATTAAAAAGGGACTAAGAGTACCATCTATTAAAACTATATTAGTTGGAGAAGATGGAGGTAGTTTGTCGTATGTAAAAAGTCAGAATAATCTTTGTGATAAGTTAGGTATTTCTTATACTTGCCTTCATTTGGATAAAGACATTGAAGAAAAGGATATTATTGATATTATAGAAAAATTTAATGAAGATAAAAGTGTGGATGGGATAATAATTCAATTACCATTGCCGAAAAAGTTTAATGAGAAAGAAATTACTTCTAAAATTTTATATAAAAAGGATATTGATGGATTAACTGATGTAAATATGGGTAGATTTTATAAGGGAGAGAAAAGTTTTATTCCTTGTACTGCACTCGGTGTCATTGAAATGATTAAAAATACTGGATGTGTTATTAAAGGAAAGCATGCTGTTGTTATTGGTAGAAGTAATATTGTAGGGAAACCAGCAGTTCAGTTGTTACTCAATGAAGATGCAACAGTAACTATATGCCACTCTAAAACCTTAAATTTAAAGGAAATTTGCAAAAGTGCAGATATTTTAGTTGCCGCTATAGGTAGACCAGGATTTGTTACAAGTGATTTTGTTAAAGAAGGCGCGGTGGTTATAGATGTCGGGACTACAATGATAAATAATAAAGTTACTGGGGATGTAAATTTTTACGACGTTATTGATCATGCAAGCTATGTTACCCCTGTACCTGGTGGAACGGGACTCATGACTACGACAATGCTTGTAAAAAATGCTTGCTCAGCATGGAGGGACAATGTTTATTAAAGTATTAA
This sequence comes from Clostridium sp., assembly GCF_016650095.1. GTDB lineage: Bacteria > Bacillota > Clostridia > Clostridiales > Clostridiaceae > Clostridium_AD. Next base: position 3,376 of record NZ_JAENWL010000036.1, read on the forward strand.
CTGTAACTGCCCTTAATGGGTATATTAAAAAAGTAATAGATAGTGACTTTATATTAAAAAATACTAATGTTAAAGGTGAACTATCTAATGTGAAAATACATACTAGCGGACACATATACTTTTCGTTAAAGGATGCATTTGGAAAGATAAATTGTATAATGTTTAAATCGCAAGCACAAAAACTTAAAATTACACCTAGAGATGGAATGAATGTTATCATTCGCGGCAGGGTTTCTGTTTATGAACGGGATGGTGCATATCAGGTTTATTGTGACTTCATGGAGCCAGATGGAGAAGGTCAGTTATATTTAGATTTTCAAAAGCTGAAAGATAAACTAGAAAGACAAGGATTATTTGATACTGAACATAAAAAAAGTATACCTATATTTCCTAGTAGAATAGGAATAATTACATCACCAACGGGAGCTGCAGTTAAAGATATTATTAATGTTGCCACAAGGCGCAATGCAATGGTCAACATGCTCATATATCCAGCACTAGTTCAAGGAGTAAATGCAAGTGAAGACGTTGCGCAAGGTGTAAAATATTTTAATAGTCTAAAAAATGTTGATTTAATTATTATTGCAAGAGGAGGAGGTTCTATAGAGGAATTATGGGCATTTAATGAAGAGAACTTAGCATTCGCAATCTATAATTCTAAGATACCTATAATTACTGGGATTGGTCATGAAACAGATTTTACTATAGCAGATTTCGCAAGTGATCTTAGAGCACCTACTCCATCGGCAGCGGCAGAAATTGCTGTGAGAAATTTAGAAGAATTGAATAATGAAATTAAAACATTTAAAGAGCGACTATTGAAATCTGTGGAATTTAAGTTTACTAAAGAATATAATAAAATTAATTTATTAAACAAAACTTTGAAAGTGAATAACCCTTTAAATTATATAGTTAATCAATATATTCATATAGACAATTTAAAAGAGAATCTTACTTATAAATTTAATACGAAGGTTTCACTAGAAAAGCAGAAGTTATCGAAGTTCAATGCGCTTTTGCATGCACATAACCCATTGAATGTATTAAATAAGGGGTATGCGGTATTGCAAAACAATGAAAATGAGGTTATTAGTGAAATTAACAATTTGAAAAATATAAAAGAAGTAAAAATCACGTTGAAAGATGGTAGTGCTGGATTTATATTAAGTAATTTGGAGGAGTTTTAATGGCAAAGAAAAAAGAATCTTATGAAAATATGATGGTTCGTCTTGAAGATATTGTGGAGATTATGGATGAGAATGAAATTACTTTAGAACAAACCATGATTAATTATGAAGAAGGTATAAAAATATGTAACAGTTTATATAAAATTTTAAATGATACTGAAGGTAAAATAAAAATGCTAACAGATGAAGGTGAAAAAGATTTTCATAACCTATAAAGAAAAGAAGGGATAAAATGAATGTAAAATCCATTAAAGATGAAGTAGAACAGTGGATAAATCAATACTTTGATGATAAGCCAGAAATTGACAATAGAAATTTTGAAGCAATGATTTATAGTATAAAAGTCGGAGGAAAAAGAGTGAGACCGATTTTAATGCTTCTTACATATGCTATGTACAAGAAAGACTATAGAGATATTTTACCTTTTGCTGCAGCACTTGAAATGATTCATACATATTCACTTATTCATGATGACCTGCCTAGCATGGATAACGATGATTTGCGTAGAGGAAAGCCTACAAATCACAAAATTTACGGAGAGGCAATAGCAATACTAGCTGGAGACGGATTATTGAATGAGGCAATGATAATAATGCTAAATCAATGTTTGGATGGGAATTTAAACAAAATTAAGGCAAGTACCTTAATAGCACAAGCTTCTGGGCCTCAGGGGATGATAGCAGGGCAAATTTGTGATATTTTAAGTGAAGGCATCACAATATCAGAGGAAGAACTTCTATATATGCATAGGAATAAAACAGGTCAGCTAATTAAAGGGGCAATTGTATGCGGTGCTATCTTAGGAAATGCAAATGAGGCGGATTTACGTGATTTAAAAGAGTATGGTGACAAATTAGGTTTAGCATTTCAAATAAAAGATGATATATTAGATGTAATTGGTAACGCAGACATTTTAGGTAAAAATGTAAAAAGTGACGAATGTAATAATAAAACAACTTTTATAACCATGTATGGACTAGAAAAATGCAAAGAAAAGTGTAATGAGTTAACGCAGGAGTGTTTCGGAATATTAAAAAAGCTTAACGTAAATACAGAATATCTAGAGGAAATCACAGATTTTTTATTGAAAAGAAAATATTGAAAATCTAGTAATTTTGTTTAATTGATTAGTCCATTCTGAAATGCAGTTAAATCGCTTCTTTTAGGTGGAGATAACTTTTGAATTAAGTAATATTATATGGTATAATATCCCCATAAATGTGGATAGAATTAAAAATAAAATATCGGAAGTAAAGTCAACAATAGCATCAAATGGGTTTCCAAAATATTTCTTTAAAATAAATGAGGTTAGATATATATGGGTAAAATTTTAGATGATTTTAATGATATAAACTTGGTGAAAAAAATGTCTATAGCAGAACTGAAAATTTTTGCAGCTGAAATTAGAAGTTTTCTAATTGAAAAAGTTTCTAAAACTGGAGGACATTTAGCTTCTAATTTGGGCGTAGTAGAACTAACGTTAAGTTTATACAATGTTTTTGATTTAGATAAAGACAAAGTAATATGGGATGTAGGTCATCAATCTTATGTACATAAAATTCTTACAGGAAGAAAAGATATGTTTGATACACTTAGAAATTTTGGCGGATTAAGTGGGTTTCCTAAAAAAGAAGAAAGCAAGTACGATATATTTGAGGCAGGCCATAGTAGTACTTCGATTTCAGCAGGACTCGGGATAGCAAGAGCTAGAGATTTAAAAGGAGAAGATTATGACGTCATTTCGGTAATAGGCGATGGTGCACTTACAGGTGGCATGGCGTTTGAAGCTCTAAATGATGCAGGGTTTAGGAAAACTAAAATGATTATTGTACTTAATGATAATCAAATGTCTATTTCTAAAAATGTTGGAGGCATATCGAAATATTTAAGCCAATTTAGAATTGACCCAACATATAATAGAATAAAAAAAGAAATAAATTCTACTCTTAGAAAAATTCCTAGCGTAGGCAGCGGTATGGTTAATTCAATTCATAAAATAAAAAATGGAATTAAACAGGTTATTGTGCCAGGGATGCTCTTTGAGCATATGGGTATAAAATATTTAGGTCCTATAGATGGTCATGATATTAAAGAAGTAAGTAAGGTTTTGAAACTAGCTAAAAACATAGATGGACCAGTTATTATTCATGTTATAACTAAAAAGGGCAAGGGTTATAGATTTGCTGAAGATCAGCCACATAAATTTCATGGAATAGGTCCCTTTAATCCTTCAAATGGAGAGTTATGTAGTAGTTCTAAGGAAAGTTATTCTAAGGCATTTGGAGAGCAGATGGTTTATCTTGCAAAGGAGAATAAAAATATTGTAGCAATAACAGCGGCAATGCCTGAAGGTACAGGACTAGAAAAATTTTCAAAAGAGTTTCGAAATAGATTTTTTGATGTAGGAATTGCAGAGCAACATGCAGTTACTATGGCTGCAGGAATGGCAACACAAGGGTTAAAACCTGTTTTTGCAGTTTACTCTACCTTTCTTCAGAGGGCTTATGATCAAATTTTACATGATGTGTGTCTTCAGAAATTACCGGTTATATTTGCCATAGATAGAGCAGGAATTGTTGGTCAAGATGGAGAAACACACCAAGGAGTATTTGATTTATCATATTTATCTCATATTCCTAATATGACAATTATGTCTCCTAAATGTATAAATGAACTTAAGTCAATGCTCACATTTGCAGTAGGGCAAGATTATCCAATTGCTATAAGATATCCTAGAGGAGGGGATAATCCAAATGTTGTAATGTCTTCTATTGAGAACTTTAAGAGAGGAAAATGGGAGGTTCTTTTCCATGGTGGTAAAATAGCTTTTATAGCTACAGGTAAAATGGTTCAAAATGCCATTTTAGTTAGAGAAAAACTAGAGAAAATGGGAGTAGGCGCTTGTGTGATTAATGCGTGTTTTATTAAGCCTATTGATAAAGCACTAATTTTAGATCTAGTGAATAAAGGCTATTCATTAGTAACTATAGAGGATAATATGGTACATGGAGGACTCGGTTCTTTAGTATTGGAATACGTAAATTCATTGGATAAAAAAACAAAGGTAATTAATTTAGGATTTAAAGATGAATTTATTCCTCATGGGAATGTTGATGTATTATATAAACTGCATAAACTGGATGCTGATGGAATTTGTGAAAGTATTTTGAAGTTAGTTTAAATAAGCCACTTTGGTGGAATCTTAAGGAGCTTTTCATGTTAGAAAATAAAGAGAGATTAGATGTTCTCGTAGTCGAAAAGAAAATTTTGTTTTCTAGAGAAAGAGCAAAGGAAAATATAATTGCTGGAAATATATTTGTGGATGGTATTATGACTACTAAATGTGGGAAAAAAGTAGAGAGATCATCTAATATTGAGTTTATTGGGGAAGATATTCCTTATGTAAGTAGAGGTGGATTAAAGCTTGAAAAGGCGATAACTTCATTTGATATTAACCTTAAAGCTAAAGTTTGCTTGGATATAGGTGCATCTACAGGAGGGTTTACAGACTGTATGCTTCAGCATGGAGCATGCAAGGTATACTCAATAGATGTCGGAACAAATCAACTAGATGAGAAGCTACGACGCGATGTGCGAGTAGTGTCCATGGAAAATACAAACATAAGATATTTAAGTGCAGGCAGTATAGATGAACTTGCAGACTTTGCCAGTATAGATGTGTCATTTATATCTTTAGAGAAAGTTATTCCAAATTTGATGAACTTATTAAAAGATGATGGTGGCGGTGTAGCACTGTTAAAGCCACAATTTGAAGTAGGTGTAGGCGTTGTAAACAAAAGAGGCGTTGTTAAAAAACCAAGTAAACATGTGGAGGTAATACAACGCGTTTTAAACCTTTTTAGATGTCTCAATGTAAAGGTTATTAATGTTAATTACTCATCAATAAAGGGACCTAATGGTAACATTGAATATTTAATTTATTTTACAAAATCTAAAGAGCACTATGTGAATTATATTGAAGATAATATAAAGATATTAGTCCACAAGGCCCATGAAGATTTAAATTAAACGCAAGGTGGATAACAATTAATAATTGATATCTGCTATATAGAATGGCAAGGAGGAATTATGAAAAACATTGGGATTAACATAAATACCACAAAAGATAAAGATGGTAAGATAATTAAATATGTAAAAGATGTCATTAGTAAATATATAGAAGATGCGAATATATTTATATTCGAAGATTCCATTGGCCTTGAAAATAAAAAGTATAGCGATTTAGATATTATTATTGCTTTAGGTGGAGATGGGACTATTTTATTAACATCACGGAATTTAAATAACTCTAATATTCCAATACTTGGAGTCAATATAGGGAATTTGGGATTTCTTTCTAGCGTGGAGCTTAGAGATTTTGACAATGCTATGAGAAGATTTATTGAAGATGATTATTATGTAGAAGATAGGATGATGCTTAATTGTGATTTACCTCATAGAGGAGAAACAGAAGACTACACTGCTTTAAATGATATAGTTGTATCAAAAGGAACACTCGCGAGAGTTGTTGAGTATGAACTCCACATAGATAATAAATTTTACATGGGATTTACTGGAGATGGACTTATAATAGCTACACCAACAGGCTCGACAGCATATTCCTTGTCGGCAGGTGGACCTATAATTTGTCCTAATCTAGATGTTATAGCTGTAACACCTATTTGCCCATTATCACTTTCAATGAGAACTATAGTATTAGACTGTAAAAGTGAAATATCTATAATCGTAAAAAGTGAACATGAAAGTATATTTTTGACACTAGATGGACAACGAGCAATAAAGCTAAATAACTATGAGAAAATATTAGTAAGTGTTTCAAACAAAAAATGTAGATTAGTTAAATTTAATGATTATAATTATTTTGACATTCTTAGAAAAAAAATTATTTCTAGAACAATAGATTGTGAAGGAGAAAAAAATGAAAATTGCACGCCACGCAAAAATAATTGAGATTGTTCAGGACAAAGACGTTGAAACTCAAGAGCAGTTAGCAGAAGAACTAAAGAATAGAGGATTTGATATTACTCAAGCAACCGTGTCTAGAGACATAAAAGAACTAAAATTAATTAAGGTTATGAGTGCACATGGAACTCATAAGTACGCTACGAGTTCTCCAGGCGATAGCTTTTTATCAAATAAATTGGTTACTATTTTTAATCAAACTGTGCTTTATGTTGATAATGTAGATAAATTTATAGTTTTGAAAACGATATCAGGAGCTGGTGCTGCGGCTGCTGAGGCTTTAGATTCTTTAAAATTCAATGGCATTGTAGGAACTATTGCTGGAGATAATACAGTTTTTATTTTAGTTAGGCGGGAAGAAGACGTAATAGAAATAATTCAAAAAATTAATAAAATGCTTAATGAATAGGAGGAATTAATATGCTCCTACAATTAAATATTATGAATTTTGCTCTAATTGAAAATTTAAGTATTAATTTTGAACAAGGATTTAATGTGCTTTCTGGTGAAACAGGAGCAGGAAAGTCAATTTTAATTGATGCTATAAATTACGTATTAGGCGGGAAATTCAATAAGAACTTAATTAGGACAGGGGAAGACAAAACTTATGTTGAGGCCATATTTACAATTGATACAAAAAACAACAAAAATGCTTTAGATGAGATGGATATTGATTATGAGGACATGGTATTTATAAGCCGCGAGACATTTCAGTCTGGAAAAAGTATTGCTAAGGTTAATGGTAAATCATTGTTATTATCAAAGATTAAACAAATTAGTAAGACTTTACTAGATATTCATGGTCAACATGATAATCATAATTTATTAGATAAAGTTAATCATATATTTTATGTTGATTCTTATGGGGATTATAGGATTCATAAGATTCTTGTGGAGTATACTGAAAAATATGCAAGAATGACGTTGATTAAAAACAAAATTCTTAAGCTTGAAGGAAATGAAGGACAAAGGGAAAAAAGAATTGATTTTTTAAATTATCAGTTAGAGGAGATTAAAAGCGCTAATCTTAAAATTGGTGAAGACGTGGAACTTTTAGAAAAGTGTGCAATTATTAGTAATGCAGAAAAGTTGGAGAAGCATTTATCAAAAGGGTATGAACTATTATATACTAGTAATGAAGAAAACACTTCCGTTTTTGATAATTTAGCTATGACTATTAAGGAACTAAGAATGATAGAAAAACACATGGAAAAAATAAAATTAATTACAGACTCAATAGAAGAGAGTTATTACAATATAGAGGAAAATATTACTGAGCTTAGGGATTTAAAAGAAACAATTTATTATGATGAAAAGGAATTGGAGTATATTAACAGCAGAATTAACCAAATAAATATTTGCAAGAAAAAGTATGGACCTACTATTGAAGAAATTTATGAATACAAAGAAAAAATTCAGGTTGAACATGAAGAATTAACTAATAGTAGTGAATTAATTACTAGTCTTAAAAAAGAAAAAATTGATGTGGAAAGTGAAATGATAATTATATCAGATGAAATTCATGAAATTAGACTTGATATTGCAAAAGAGCTTGGGGATAAAATAAAAGAAGAATTAAATTACATCGGGCTTGAAAAAAGTAAATTCTACATAGAAGTAAAACAAGAAAACCAATTTTATGAAAATGGCTGTGATAAAGTTCAATTTTGTATATCTACGAATCCAGGCGAACCACTAAATCCACTAGAAGACATTGTGTCTGGGGGAGAATTATCACGTATAATGCTTGCACTCAAAACTGTATTTGTTGATAAGGATGAAATACCTACTGTTATTTTTGATGAAATAGACACAGGTATAAGTGGTAGAATTGCACAATGTGTTGCAGAGAAAATGCATTTAATATCATTAAAGCATCAAATTTTTTCCGTAACCCACTTGCCACAAATAGCTAGTATGGCAGATACAAATTATTTAATATCAAAAAATGTAGTAAATAATAAAACATATACCAATATTGTGAAAATGAGTGAAGAAGAAAAACAACATGAAATAGCTAGAATGATAGGTGGTACTGAGGTTACTAAATTGACTTTGGAAAATTCTGAAGAAATGATAAATATGGCTAAGAAACAAAAAAATAATTAAATTTTGAGTTTTTTTAAGATACTATAGTAATAAAAATAAGTTTTATAGGGGAAAATAAAGTCATAAATTATGACTTTATTTTTTTTTAATTTAAAATAATCAAGCTGAAATTTGAAAATAATAAATATGAAAATCATTCAAAATATGAAGTATAAATAAAATAAAGGTTGTATACTTTATAAAAAAAAGAAAGAATTTCAAAAAAAAGAAAAAAATTTAAATCTAACATAAATTAGTTTTCAATTTAAGTCTTTGACTATTATTGAATTAATGTTATAGAATAACATGGAGAATTTGAGGGTAAATTAAAGCCATAAATATACTAGAAAAGGAGGTAAAGCTTATGAAGAAAAAATTAAATAAAATATGCTGGATAATTACACCTCTTCTGATTATCGCTTTGAGTACCTATTTTAAAATCGGAAACAAAGTTGTTGTTATTTTAGATAAGCCAATGGAAAGCTTCTATTCTAGTCAACTCATGAAAGTAAATGCGGAAAAAGACAATATTTCTACTAGTTCATTTGTAATTGAGAAAGATAATAATGTGAATGAAAGATCAGTTGATAATTTAAAATCTCAATTTACATTTATAAAGAACAATTCAGAAATAATGGTTTATCCAGGAGGACAGCCAATCGGCGTTAAACTCAATACTAAAGGTGTATTAGTAGTAGCTTTATCTGATATTAATGGTAGTGATGGTAAAATATCAAGTCCTGCTGCACAAGCTGGAGTGCAAATAGGAGATAGTATAATAAAAATAAATGATGTTGAAATAAACTATGCTGAAGATGTAACAAGATTTGTAAATAGAGGAAATAGTTCAGAAATCGTTCTTAAATTACAGCGGAAAGATGATTTGAACTTATTAGAAGTGAAAGTTAAACCTGTTGTAGATTCTACAGATGGAAAACATAAAATTGGGTTATGGGTAAGAGATTCAACTGCCGGTGTTGGAACATTAACTTTATATGATGATAATACTAAAAAATTTGCTGCGCTAGGACATCCAATTACAGATGCTGATACTGGAACAATACTTAATGTAAATAATGGTGTAGTTGTGTCATCTAATATTATATCAGTAAAAAAAGGAACAAGAGGAAATCCAGGAGAATTAAGAGGCATTTTTATAGATGAAGATAAAATAAAGGGTCAAATAATTAAAAACACTGAATGTGGTATATTTGGGACTGGAACTAAAAGCCTTATAAACAGTAAATTTAATAAGCCTATGAAAATAGGATTAAGAAATGAAATTAAAGTAGGGAAAGCTCAAATTCTAACTACTATAAATGGATGTGAACCGGAATTATTTGAGATAGAAATACAGAAATTATTATCTCAAAATGTATCTAGATCTAAAAGTATGGTAATTAAAATTACAGATCCTAAGCTTTTAGAAAAAACTGGTGGAATTGTGCAAGGTATGAGCGGTAGTCCAATAATACAAAATAATAAAATAATTGGAGCGGTTACTCATGTTTTAATTAATAAACCTGATACAGGATATGGAATATATATAGAATGGATGCTTAAAGATGCGGATATTTTATCAAAATAGCTAGTATTTTTAAAAAAAAGGGTTAGAATAGAAGATAAGAGTAAAGGATAGCATATGCTATCTTTTATTTTACAAATAATAATAAAAAATTATTAATTTGTAAAATCTTCAAATATAAAAAGGAATTGAGACTCTTTTGTCGAATTAATTAATTTGTTAAGATATGGGAATTTATTTATAAAGGGGAGTTATAATATGGAAGAAGCTAGAATTAGTGTACTTATTGCAGATGATAATAAAGAATTCTGTAATATTTTAAATGATTATTTGTTAAGCCAAAGAGATATAGTTGTTACAGGCATTGCAAAAGATGGTCTAGAGGCTCTTAAGTTAATAAAAGAGAGAAAACCCGATTTGGTAGTATTAGACATAATAATGCCTCATTTAGATGGCCTTGGAGTACTAGAAAGATTAGGTAGCATGGATCTTGATCCGATACCTAAAATAATAGTATTATCCGCAGTAGGACAAGATAAAATCACTCAAAGAGCGATTACTTTGGGAGCGGATTACTATGTAGTAAAACCTTTCGACATGGACGTTTTTACAAAAAGAATAAGACAGATGTTTAATAATACAATTTCTAGTGATACAAGTAAAAAATCAATTTCTTTCATTGATACAACGGAACCTAGAAAAACTACTCGTAATGAGCCAATGGACTTAGAAGTTGAAATCACAAATATAATTCATGAAATTGGTGTTCCAGCTCATATTAAGGGTTATATGTATTTAAGAGAAGCAATTACGATGGTAGTTAATGATATTGAACTACTATCTGCAGTAACAAAGGAATTATACCCATCCATAGCTAAAAAATTCAATACAACTGCTAGCAGAGTAGAACGAGCAATAAGGCATGCTATTGAAGTCGCATGGGGACGTGGACAAGTTGAAACAATAAATAAGATATTTGGGTATACTATACACAATGCTAAAGGTAAACCAACAAATAGCGAGTTCATAGCAATGGTTGCCGATAAGTTAAGATTACAAAACAGAGTAGGTTAATTATAATTTTCAGAGATTTGAGAAGCTTATACATCACTATTACAAATCAATAATTTTTTTTAAAAACCAATAAATAGATTAATTATAATGAAGATAATCCGCCTTATTTGTTAAGTTAACATTTAGGGCGGATTTTTGTTTTGAACTTAAATGATAAAAAAACTATATGTTTATTAATGTTAAATTAATTATGCATATAACCCTCTTTGTTATCATAAATATGAATTAAGTTATAATATTTATATTATAAATAGCTATGGTAAATTTTAACCCATGAAGGTGAAGTTTAGCTCTATAACGTTAGACAAAGTTAAATAAACTAGTGAAATGATAAACAAAGGGGGAGTAATTTATGTCGTCTAATACTTTACTAAGTAATATAAATAAACATATACAAGAAAATTTTTGGTTATATATTATAAGTGTTCTTTGTGTATTTACAGGTATAATTTTAGGAATCTATAGTGTTAAATACATGGGGGAATTTGCTCGAAATGATTTAGTAAATTATTTGATGAACTTTATTGATCCTTCAAATACAAATGGGATTAGTTATAAATTAATATTTGTACAATCAATAAAGAATAATCTACCCGTGATTATTTTTCTTTGGTTTTTAGGTTTAACTATTGTTGGAATACCAATAATTATAATTATTGATTTATTTAAAGGATTTACAGTTGGATTTACATTTAGTTTTATGATTAGCGGGCTTGGGAAAAGTGGCATTGGAATTGCTATATTAGGGGTACTTCCTCAAAATTTAATTTATATTCCATGCATTATTTTTTCATCGGTAGTATCAATGGAATTTTCTATTATGTTACTTAAGAACAGGTTTAATAAACAAGGGACAAGTAGTATATCTAGTAGAATAATATATTATAGCGCAATATTTATTGTAATAATAATTGTCTTATTTGTAGGGATAATTATAGAATCTTATATTGCACCATATTTTGTTAAGAATCTCATTAATAATTTGGGGAAGTAATTAAATGAAGAATAAGGATTTATGGCGCTTTGTAATGTTAACAATAAAATGCTTTATCATTTTATTAGTAATTGGAATTTTCTTGCCTAAAACTGTTGATTACTTACTTCAAAACTTAATTA
>NZ_JAENWL010000416.1 GCF_016650095.1 Clostridium sp.
CAAAAGGATTTCAAACTATCAATGAGAGTAAAAAAACCATTTAAAAATTGTAGAGTAGAGATTTTACAAAATGATCATATAGTGAAAACAATAAAAATGAGAAAAGCAATTCCAGCAGAAATGATACAAATAGAAGTTAAAAGAGAAGACCTGATATCATTAGATAACTTAAAGGTGGTTGTTAAAAATGATTAGACAATTTACATGTATTTTATGTCCAAATGGATGTGACATAGAAGCTCAATTGAATGGTAATGAAATTATATCTATTGAAGGTGCACAATGCGTACGTGGAAAAGAATATGTAGCACAAGAATTAACTAATCCACAAAGGAATATAGCCACATCAGTAAAGGTTGATGGAGGGAATATGCCACTCGTCAGTGTGAGACTTACTCGGGCAATATGTAAAGACAAAATATTTGTGGTTATGGATGAAATAAAGAAAGTGAAAATCCAGGCGCCTGTATCAATAGGGCAGGTAATCATCAGTAATGTACTGGGTTTAGAAAGTGATGTTATAGCCACAAAAAATGTAGAGAAATTAATAAAATGATGCTATAGCCACGGTGGTTGTGTGAAAATAAGGAAAGGTGATAGAATGAATGAAATATTAAATCAAATATTAAATCAAATAGAATTACCTAAAATAGTAAAGGTAAAACAAACATTCACAAGACCTAAGCTTTATGATATTGAAAAGGAAATAATAGAAAAAATACTAGAGCAAAAAGTGCTTGAAAAAATTCGAAAAGGATCTAAAATAGCCATAACGGGCGGAAGTCGTGGCATATCAAATTACCAGACTATAATAAGGGTGATTGTTTCAATTGTAAAAGAGTATGGGGGAGAACCTTTTATTGTGCCAGCTATGGGAAGTCATGGTGGCGGAACGGGGGAAGGTCAGAGAAAAATCCTTGCAAATCTAGGAATCACAGAAGAACTGATAGGGGCTCCCGTGATCTCTTCTGCTGAAACAGTGGAAGTGGGTATTTCAGATAAAGGACTCCCTGTATATGTGGATAAGTATGCTTATGAAGCCGATGGGATTATATTACTAAATAGAGTAAAATTGCATACCTCCTTTAGAGGAAAATATGAGAGTGGTCTTGTGAAAATGATTGCAATTGGCTTAGGAAAAAGAAAAGGGGCAGATATAACCCATTCCTTAAGATTTGAAAATATGGCTGAAAATATTGTAAGTATGGCAAAAGTTTCATTAGATAAATTGAATATACTATTTGGAGTTGCCACTATAGAAAATGGGTATGATGAAACTGCAGAAATACATATTGTTAGAAAAGAAGAAATAATGGAGATAGAGCCTCAATTACTGGAAAGATCTAAAGAACTCATGTCCAAAATATATTTAGAAAAAATAGATGTACTTATCGTAAAAGAATTAGGTAAAAATATAAGCGGTACGGGTATGGACACGAATATAATCGGAAGGTATCACACAAAGGCAGCCAGTGGAGGACCTGATGTAAAAAAACTTGGTGTTTTAGATCTTACCGATAAATCTGATGGCAATGCCAATGGGATGGGACTAGCTGATTATACTACAAAAAAGCTTTATGACAAAATAAACTTCCCTGCTACCTATCTCAATGTAATAACATCCACGGAACCAAACAGTGTAAAGCTGCCTATGGTAATGGATAACGACAAATTGGTCTTGCAAGTAGCGGTAAAGGCATGTGGAATTAGGGACGCTAAAAAAATAAAATTGGTTATTATAGAGAATACAAAACATTTAGACGAAATATATATTTCTGAATACGCAATGGAAGAAGTGAAGAAATATAAAAATGTTGAAATACTTGGAAGTCCAAAGGAAATAAAATTTGATGAAAATATGAATTTGGAAGTATTTTAAATTTAGTATAGGAATGAAAAGAAGAGCAGTGTTTATAATCAGAGAGGTATATTAATATTGTAAAAATTTTATAGCAATTTGTTAGTATATGCTATAATACATTTATATGTTAAAAAATTCCTAAATGTAAAGGAGAGATTTAATTATGAGATTATCGACAATAAAATTATATGGCTTGGAAGTAGCAGGTATTATAACTTCAAAAGGAGTTGTACCTTTAGGCTTAGTGAATGAAAAATATAATAAGAGATGGAATACTGATACGCTCGAAATTATTAAATCTGGCCAACTTGAAGAGATAAACAACTGGTATCGCGATGGAGGTAAAGAAGAATTAGAAGGGCTTACGGGCGAGGTTATTTCTTTTGAAGAAGCTAAATTTGCTCCATTATATCGTCATCCAAGAAAAATTTTCGGTATAGGACTTAATTATGCACAGCATGCATCTGATTTAGCGGAGAAAGCTCCGAGTACAGAGCCTGCAAGCTTTTTCAAACCTGATACAACTATTATTGGACATGGAGATACAATAAAAATACCAATTCAATCTGAAAAGACTACAGGAGAAGGGGAACTCGGAATAATTTTTGGTAAGGAATGTGAAAACGTTGAGACAGAAGATTGGGCTAGTGTGATTGCAGGTTTTACAACAATAATTGATATGACAGCAGAAGATATTTTAAGAAAAAATCCTCGATATTTGACACGTTGTAAAAGTTTTGAAACGTTCTTTAGCTTTGGACCACAATTGGTTACTCCTGATGAGGTTGATGACGTTTTAAAACTAAAAGTAGCTACTGTATTAAATGGAAAAGTAATAGCACAAAATACTGTTAGCAATATGACTTTCCCACCAGATTATTTGGTTTCATTTCACTCAAAAGTTATGAAAATGCTACCAGGTGATATTATTTCAACTGGTACACCTAGA
>NZ_JAENWL010000300.1 GCF_016650095.1 Clostridium sp.
GGAGACCGGTCAGGTATAATTAATCTGTCTCTATGAGTAGTTGCTATTTCTCGTAAATTACATGATTTAAAGCAATTACTGCAGTTTAAGGACCTATTGTAAATACATAAATTAGAAGAAATAACTATTGGAATTTTATAGTTTCTTATAAAATCTAAATTTTCATTGCTTATATTTGTAGTTGATATCAAAATCAAACTTGGGGTTATATGTTTGATCGGTATATTTAAAGAAAAAAAGTCATTAAAATCTAAGGAATTTGTTATGGGGTAAATTGAAAAGTTTTTGTAAAGGTCTTTGCAATACTTTAGCAGAAGATAAGTAGGGGTAATTATATTATTAAAATTTGCAGTTATACCATGATAAGATAACAAATCAAAAATTGTTTTTCTGCTTATAGAACAATTATGAGAAAAGAAATAGCAAATGTCTGGGGAGTAACTATTTATAAATGCTTTTAAGTTTTTATCAATTGTATTATTTATCAAAACTATTTCTTCAAGGTAAAAGACAAAGAAAGGCGAATCGGTAAACAAGAACATCACTCCCTATTTTATATTTTAATATTATTATACATAAAACTTGTATTCTACACAATACGACAAGGGATGATTGTTCATAATTAAGTAACAAAGTTTATAAAACATATACGTTGAATAGCAACAAATTAAGTGGTATAATTAAGATTGTGTATTTAGAAGTTATTAAATTGTATATTTAGGAATTATTAAATTGTATATTATTAAATTGTATATTATTAAATTGAATTGTGAGGATGAATTGTATGAAATTTTTTGATAAGTTT
This sequence comes from Clostridium sp., assembly GCF_016650095.1. Lineage (GTDB taxonomy): Bacteria > Bacillota > Clostridia > Clostridiales > Clostridiaceae > Clostridium_AD. The sequence continues at coordinate 806 of NZ_JAENWL010000300.1, forward strand.
TTTGGTAGTTATAGTGATAGAGAAATAAAAAGAATAAATTCAACTGTAGATCAGATAGAGGAATTAGATTCAAAAATGACTAGCTTAAGTGATGAAGAACTTAAAGCGAAAACAGAAGAATTTAAAATTAGGCTAAATAAGGGAGAGACTTTGGATGATATATTACCTGAAGCCTTTGCAGTTGTTAGGGAAGCTTCGTGGAGAGTTCTTAACATGAAGCATTTTAGAGTGCAATTAATTGGTGGTATAATACTGCACCAAGGAAGAATAACTGAAATGAAAACTGGTGAAGGAAAGACACTAGTGGCTACACTTCCATCATATTTGAACTCATTAACAGAAAAGGGAGTTCACATAATTACAGTTAACGACTATCTTGCAAAAAGGGATAGAGATGAGATGGGAAGAATACATGAATTCTTAGGTGTTTCAGTAGGGGTAATTATTCATGATATAGACCAAAATCAAAGAAAAGAGGCCTATAATTCAGACATAACATACGGAACAAATAATGAATTTGGTTTCGATTATTTAAGAGATAATATGGTAGTCAGTAAAGAAGAAAAAGTTCAAAGAGGGTTAAACTTTGTAATCGTGGATGAGGTTGATTCCATATTAATAGATGAGGCAAGAACACCACTTATAATATCTGGAGAAGGAGAGAAATCTACAGATTTTTATAAAGTAGCAGATTATTTTGTAAAAGGGTTAGTTAAAGAAGAAGATTACACTATAGATGAAAAAGCTAGTGCTGTTATAATGTCTGATGCTGGTATAGATAAAGCAGAGAAATATTTTCACATAGAAAATTATCCTGATGCAGCAAATATGGCTATACAGCACCATGTAGTTCAAGCTTTAAAAGCAAATTACATAATGAGAAAAGACAAAGATTATATGGATAAAGATGGAGAAGTTATTATTGTAGATGAGTTCACTGGAAGACTTATGGAAGGCAGAAGATATAGTGATGGGCTACACCAAGCTATTGAAGCAAAAGAGGGAGTAAAAATTGAAAAAGAGTCAAAAACTCTAGCAACTATTACATTCCAAAATTATTTTAGAATGTATGGTAAGTTAGCAGGTATGACAGGCACAGCGCTTACAGAAGATGAGGAGTTTAGAGAAATATACGGATTGGACGTCTTGGTAATTCCCACTAATATGCCGCTCGTAAGATTGGATAATGCAGATTTAGTTTATAAAACTGTTAAGGGGAAATATAAAGCTATAATAGATGAAATAGCTGAAACCTATAAGATTAAGCAACCGGTTCTTGTAGGTACTGTTAGCATAGAAAAATCGGAATTATTATCTGAGATGCTTAAAAGACGCGGAGTTCCCCATCAAGTACTTAATGCGAAATACCATGAAAAAGAAGCGGAGATAATAGCTCATGCTGGAGCACTTGGTATGGTTACTATAGCAACTAACATGGCGGGGCGTGGTACAGATATTAAGCTTGAAGAAGGTGTTATTGAAACTGGAGGACTTAAGATAATTGGAACTGAAAGGCATGAGTCTAGGCGTATTGATAATCAGCTTAGAGGCCGTGCTGGTCGTCAGGGTGATGTGGGAAGCACAAGGTTTTATATATCACTTGAAGATGACTTAATGAGAATATTTGGTTCCGAAAGGCTTCAAGGTGTTGTAGAAAAATTGGGTTTAACTGATGAGGATGCGATTGAAAGTAAGATGGTAAGTGGAGCTATAGAAAGTGCTCAAAAGAAAGTTGAAGGAAATAACTTTGATATAAGAAAAAATGTTGTTCAATATGATGATGTAATGAACCAACAGAGAGAAATAATTTATAGTCAAAGAACGGACGTTCTTCAAGGAGAAAATATAAAAAGCCAAATTGAAGAAATGATAAAAGATGTTGTTTTCTCAGCAGTTGCGTCTCATATTACCGGTGATGAGGAAAAATTTGATGAAGAATTAGTAAAACTTATAAATTATCTTGAAGAAATATATATTCCAAAGGGTTCTGTTTCAGTAGAAGAATTAGAAAAAATGGCTACTGACGAAATTAAAAGTGCTCTTTTAGATTTAGCTCAAAAGATGTATGCCGAGAAGGAAGAACAATTTGGTGAGGAACAAATGAGAGAAATTGAAAGAGTTATTCTTCTAAGGGTTGTAGATACTAAATGGATGGATCATATTGATGATATGGAACATTTAAAACAAGGTATTGGACTTAGAGCTTATAAACAACAAGATCCATCACAAGCGTACCAAATGGAAGGTAGCGATATGTTTGCTGAAATGATTGATAACATAAAGATAGAAGCTGTTAAATACTTATTTCATGTGCAAATAGAAAAAGCCCCTGAAAGAGAAATGGTTGCCAAGATTACATCAACAAATCATGATAATTCCATTAAAAAAGAGCCAAATAAAAAAGAATCTAAACCGGGAAGAAATGATGAATGTTCTTGTGGTTCAGGTAAAAAATATAAAAACTGTTGTGGCAGAGGATAGTATAGTTTATAATTCTCAATTGTAAACTATAAAAGAGGCACGTAATTAATTCTTGCGTGCCTCTTTTTAAATATAATGAAAGAGGTGTAGTAATTGATAATACAAATCGAAGAAATAATAAGTGAAATAAATGTATTAAAAAGTAACATAGAAGAAATCAAGGTTTCTCTTTGACGTAACATCTATGGAAAAACAATTAAAAGAGTTAGAGTTTAAAATGCAGGAGACTAATTTTTGGGATGATATAGTAGTGGCACAAGAAGTGACGACGCAAGCTAAGGGAATTAAAGATAGAATTGATAGATTTAATTTAGTAGTTAGTAAGACAGAAGATTTAGAAGTACTTATTGAACTAAGTGAGGAGGAAGAAGATGATTCCTCTATAGCAGAAATAAAATGTGAACTAAAAGATTTAGCATATGATACTGATAGGTTTAGGATAGAAATTTTACTAGCTGGAAAATATGATAAAAACAATGCAATCTTAACGCTTCACACTGGGGCAGGTGGAAATGACGCTCAAGATTGGACGGAAATGCTTTATAGAATGTACTCAAGATGGTGTGAGAAAAAGGGATATAAGATTGAAGTTTTAGATTATCAGCCATCCGATGAGGCAGGTATTAAAGCAGTTACATTAAAAATAACGGGTGAGTTTGCCTATGGATACTTAAAGGCTGAAAAGGGAGTACATCGATTAGTAAGAATTTCACCATATAATGCAAATGGTAAGAGACAAACTTCTTTTGCTTCATGTGAAGTGCTTCCAGAACTTACTGAAAGCCAAGATATTGATATAAGGCCTGATGACCTCAGAATAGACACGTATAGGTCAGGCGGGGCAGGAGGTCAACATGTAAATAAAACTGACTCAGCAGTAAGAATTACTCATATACCTACAGGAATTGTAGTTCAGTGTCAAAATGAGCGAAGTCAGCATAGCAATAAACAAACTGCAATGAAGATGCTTATGGCAAAACTTTTAGATTTAAAGGAAAGAGCTAAAAAGGATAGAATTGAAGACTTGACTGGAGATTTAAAAGATAATGGCTGGGGAAGTCAAATTAGATCATATGTATTTCATCCATATAATTTGGTTAAAGACCATAGAACTAATACGGAAATGGGCAATGTAGATGCAGTTATGGATGGTGATATTGATATTTTCGTTGAGGAGTATCTTAGGCAGATTAATAAATAGTGTTAAAGACATTTAAAAAAAATTTAGGATAATAGTGTGATCGTATAAAAAGGAGATGTCTCAAAATAGAAATAATTTCTATTTTGAGACATCTCCTTTTTGTTTATAAATGATCAAAACTATAAAATAAAAATTATTTATTGTAATATTTAAAAAATTGTGATAATATTCATATAGTACAAA
>NZ_JAENWL010000060.1 GCF_016650095.1 Clostridium sp.
AGCATCTTATTTGCTATATCAGCTATTAATTCATCTTTTATATTTTCTCGTAGTTTTTCAGTGTATTCTTTCATAAATACTTGTGTTTCTTCAGGATATGCAGAAAAATCTCCTGAAATTATATCTCCCATTTCCATCATGATCACTCCTTAGTAATTTCCGTTTTTGAAATGTATTTTTATGTAAAATACATATTATTTACTTCTTAATATTAGGTTCTTTCATTATAATAATCCCAAGTAATCCAGGTCCTGTATGAACTCCAGCTACTGGACTAATTTCTCCAAAGGATAGTCTTGTAATATTGGGAAGTAGCGCAATAGTGTCCGCAAAGCGCTTTACTTCTTCTTCAGCACCACCATGCATAACCCAAACTTTACAAGGGGAATTTTCAAGAGCTTCTCTTGCTATATCGACAAGCTTGCTTGTAGCTTTCTTTTTTCCCTTTGCTTTTGCGTAAGTATAGTAAACACCATCCGTATCAATTGAAATTATTGGTTTAATGCTTAATAGTTCACCTATTGTACCAGAAACTTTTCCAATTCTACCGCCTTTGATTAGGTATTTAAGTGTATCCACTGCATAATAAACAGTAATTCTACTTCGAATTTCAGGAAGAGTTTTTACAATTTCCAGAAAAGTTTTTCCGCATTTAATCATTTCACCACATTCTTCAACAATTGCCGCTTCACCAATAGTTAAAGATTTAGAATCAAAAACACAGGTTTCTATAGATGAATGATTTTCACTTACCAATCTTAATGTATTATATGTGCCTGATAAATTTGCAGATATTGTTATTGCTATTGCATGGGTATATCCTTCCTGCTCAAGATTTAAATATAAGTCTTCCATATCCTTCATTGAAGGTAACGAAGTTGAGGGGATTTCACGCTCAAAATTATCATAAACTTCTTTTGGGGTAATAGTTACCCTGTCAATGTATTCTTTATCTTTATATATTATTCTTAGAGGAAGTACTTTTAAATCATATTTTTCAATCATTTCTTTATCAACATCGGATGTACTATCCGTAATAAGTGCAATCTTACTCATTTTAACTTCACCTTTCTGCAATGAAAATTTTATTTTTTTTCTGTTTTATATTGCCAACTAAATAAAAGCTATTAATAACATTATATCCTTATATATCTATAATTAAAACACTTTTTTCTTGTTAAATATTTAAAGTGACTACTTTATAAATTATGATATAATGTATTGTAAGTTAATATATGTGAAAGGTAGTGTTATATATGGGATTGTTACGTTTGATTGGTGGAATAGTAGTGTTCTTTTGGGCTTTAGGGCTTATATTTAGCATAGGTGGCAAGTTGATACATGCGTTGCTTGTAGTCGCTGTAATAGTTTTTATCGTGGATAAGATTTCAGGAAAAAGAATAAGATAAATTATAATTACATAATTTTTAAATTTCAACCATTGAAAAACAGAGTGCATAGAGACTTGTGTAAAATAAGTCTCTATGCACTCTTATACTAACTACATATGAATATATGCCTTTTAAAGGTACCTTTAGATACAGTACACCTATCATCTATGTGAAAGCCTGAGGAGGTAATTTGTTGTGCCATATCTTCAAAAGTAATGATTACCATTCTATCCGCTATTCTACGGGTGCTCTTCATAATAGCTAACTGCTCAACCGTCGTAATTTGAGTAAATATACCATAAGGAAGGTCAACGATGGCAACATTAAATTTATCTTTAGTATCATTAATATCACAAATAGTTATTACATCTTCATATCCAAAGTAACGGAGGTTAGTCTTAGCATTTTTACCAATAAGTGGATTTATTTCATAACCTTTAATTTTAATTCGCATTGAAATAGCTTCAATTAGTACCGTTCCAATTCCACAACATGGATCAATAACACTACAATTCAGATTATTACCTACGGCTATATTAACAAGGGCTCTACAAACAGTAACCTTTAATGCGTTAGAATAAGAAAAAGGTTTTTTATTGTGGAATACCCAGTCATTCGTATTGCTCTCACATTCCCCAAAGACCCATTTATTAGCTACTTTTGTTATACCAAAAATAATTTCAGGATTTTTTAGTTCAGCTTCTCCAAGTATATTAAAGCCTATTTCAAATTCAATTTTACGCCCCTCATGAAACCCTATTGTTTCACCAGTTGCATTGATATAAACAACTTTATAATTTATGCTGGTTAATTCGTCTTTAACAATTTGATCAATAATTTGCTTCATCGTTTCTCCAGTATACATTATGGAGATACACTTTTTTATAAAAGGACTTCTAGATGGATCCACATAAATATCTGAAAATATGTGTTTTTCATCAAGTAGTTTATTAAAGAGGCACTTTATTTCCATTTTGCATAGGCTCTCTTCATCAATAGAATAATTAGTTGTGTATAAATATTTTTTTTCATTTTGTGGTAGCTGAAACATTAAAGCCCGACCTTTCTATAATATAAAAACCACCTTCATAAAGAGGGCATGTTATCTATGTTAATATTTTATTTTATTTACCATTCAGATTATATTTATATCCTTTAGAAAGCTATCAACTTTTTTTTCGTATTCATCTTTGTTCTTTAAGTAAGCCTCTGCGTGACCAGCATTTGGTGCAATATATATACCTTTGTAGCCCTTCTTTACTGAATACATTTGTGTACACATAAAAGTAGGTACATAGTCATCCTTCTCGCCATGAATAAACAGTATTGGGATTTCTATCTCAGGTAGAGTAGCTATCGGTGACACATCTTTGAAATCCCATCCAGCTCTCATTTTACTGATTTTACTTGCTAATCTTACTAAAGGGAATTTTTTTATATTATAATCTTTCGCTAATCTGTGCTTAAATAAATCTTGTGCATCAGAGTATCCACAGTCATCTATACAAAATTTTATCCGATTATCTATTGCAATATTTTGAAGAACTGTTCCAGCACCCATGGACTCGCCATGTAAACCGACTATAATATCTTTTCCTAATTTATTAAATAGCCAATCTGTGCATTTTTTCAAATCAAACTTTTCATAATAACCAAATGATGTGTTGTGTCCACCACTTAGACCATGATTTCTATGATCATAAATAAACACAGAAAAGCCTCTTTTTAAAAACATATCCATATATTTAACAGAACCATATAAACTCCAGGTTATTCCATGACACAATATTATGATTTTTTTCGAATTATTATTTTGAAAAAAGATACCATGAATTTTATAGCCATACTCAGAATCTATATAAACTTCTTGTTTTTTAAGTTTATTAAACTTTGTTACCTCTATTTCACCTTTTTCTACTTCATAATCGTAGGTATAGTCATATTTTTGGACTTTAGGGTATATAATCATACTAGAAAAATGCCATCCTATAATAAAAATCGCTATAACAATTAAAATAGCTATAATAAATAATATTTTTAACATCGTAACATCTCCCGAATAAAAAATCAAACGCCACCCAACTTCAATAATATTAGTTAGGTTGGCTTAAGGGATTTTCAGTTTATACTTTTTTATATTTTTTTCTAGCCTCTAAAAAGAATCTTATGCAAATAATGAAACATAATATTAATATAATAGAAATATAATATGTTGTTGTCATAATTATATTTTTTGATTCACTATAAATTACGATTGAACTTAGTGCAGGGACCACTAAGGAATCACCTTTAAATTGCTTTATAGTTTTAATGCCTGCTTTTTCTCCATCTACTACAATATTCCATGTACCACTCTTGGATAACTTAATAGTTATGTCTTCTCTATTTGCATTGAAAGCTACTACAATATCGGACCAAGAGTCCATATTTGCATTGTGGCCTAATTCATATGCTACAACATTTTCAGGGACTATTAAGAAGTTCAAATTTTTCCTAATCATATCCGCTGAAGTCATACTGAAGGCGGGATGTTCTTTTCTTAATTTTATTAAACCTTTGAAATAATTAACATTTTCAATATTTTGAGATTTTAGTGTCCAATCAAGCTTATTTATACTATCGTCGGACTTATAGGAGTGTTTAACGCGTTTTTTAGTTCTCAAAAATTCCTGTCCAGCTTGAAAGAATGGAATACCTTGAGAAGTAAGGATAATAGAATCTGCCATCCTGTGCATTTTTAATATTGTTTCATCATTGTCCTTTGGGTTTGTTACACGAAGTTTATCCCATAATGTATTATTATCGTGAGATTCAACATAATTAACAGTTTGTTCGGGCTCCACTTTTTCCCAAGTTTTTATAACGCTCGAGTATTCTATCCCTCCAACTATTCCCTTTTTTAAATCTGCCTCTAGATTAGCTTTACCGCTAACAAAGCCTTTTTCTTTTGCATCTAGTAATACACTACCTTGTATGGCATCTCTTATTGCATCGTTAAAAGGTGCTATTCCAGGCATTTTATACGCATTTTTTTGTGTTGCTTTTATATCTGTTGAAAGAGTAGTCCCTATATCTGAGCCCTCTCCAATAATAAGAATGGAAGGATCTATAGTACTTAGTTTCTTTCTAACTTCATTCATTGTCTCTACATCAAGGAGACTCATAAGATCGAATCTAAATCCATCTAAATTGTATTCTTTTGCCCAATACATCACTGAATCCACTATGAATTTCTTTGCCATTACATTTTCAGATGCAATGGTATTTCCATAACCGCTTTCATTTGAATTGGTACCATCTTTATTGTATCTAAAATAATAACCAGGTACTATTTTATTAAAATTTGAATCAGTATCACTGTACATGTGACTATATGCTACATCCATGGTTACTCTTAAACCTTTGTCATGAAGAGCTTGCACTGCTTGCTTCACTTCTTGAACTCTCACGATTGGATTATATGGATCGGTTGAATAACTTCCTTCAGGTGCATTATAGTTTTTAGGATTGTAACCCCAGTTGAATTGCGGCTGATTTGAAGTCTCATTAACAGCAGAAAAATCAAATATTGGCATAAGATCCACATGTGTTACCCCTAAATCCTTTATGTAATCAATACCTGTTCGCTTTCCATCAGTTCCAATTGTGCCTGTTTCAGTTAGCGCTAAAAATTTCCCTTTGTTCTCCATACCACTGTTTTTATCTATGGAAAAATCTCTAACATGTAGTTCGTACAAAATTGCATCATTTAAATTTGTGAAATTAGGTTTTTCACTTGGTTTCCATATTTCAGGATTTGTGTCCTTTAAGTCTATTACAGCGCCCTTGTCACCGTTTGCAGCCACAGAACGAGCATAGGGATCTACAGCTTCATTCCAAGCTCCTCCTGTATTAACTTTATATGTATAGAATATTCCCTTTTGGTCTCCATTTAAATCAAAAGTCCATGTTCCCTTTTCACTTTTTATCATACTAGATTCAGTACCAATTTTATCATTCCATTTTTTATAGGTTACAAGTTTTACCTCAATAGCAGTTGGTGCCCAGACCCTAAAGCTTGTTTTACTAGTAGAATAAGTATTACCTAAATCATTTCCTTCATAATAAAACATTTTTTCAAAGCCCTCACTTCCCATTACATCGCCAAACACTACCTCTTTTTCTGGGAACCCATCCTTTGAGACCGTAAGTTTTTTACCAAATGTCACATTTTCACTAAGCTCTATCTTGCCAAATGATGAAGTACCATCATGCACTTCATCACTTGTTACTTTTTTTATTTTTACGACCTTGCCATCTTCCTTAACTGTAAAACCTCCATTACTATCTGATATAAATGGAAATACTTTGTTTGTTTCTATGCTTATGATATTCAGGTCATCTAATTTTGCAATTACAAATTTACCCGATTTGTCTAAAGCTGGTTCAACTACTTCTACTATCTTTGCTGAAATTGCTGTAGCAGCAGAATGATATACTTTTGGGTCACCTTCTTTAAGCCAAATTTCCCCAACACCGTTATTGAATTGCAGAATAAATCTATTCTGATTAGTGTCCTTTTGGCCTTCGTCCGTGCGCACTATAAATCCTATTTTATTAAATTCGCCCTCAATCTCAGCTACGCAAAATTGACCAAATGCGTCTTTGCCGGTGAAATCAAATTTTTTTCCATCTTTTTTGTCAGTCCAAAGCCACAGGTTCCATTTCAAATCACGGTTTGGATTTTTAGCATAATGAACAATTATCTTTGTTTTGCCACTTTGAGCAAATGTACGTCCATTGGGTAATAATAAAAAAAATCCTGCCATAATTAAACTAGCAACAAAAAAAATTATGAATCCTTTATTTTTTTTGTTGCCATTTATCTTTAATTTCATAAATTTCCTCCTCTAAAAATATGGTCCTCAAATCTATGTTTTTCTAGTTCAAGTATTCCACGTAAAATTAATAAAACCCTTCTTTATTTGAAATTAATAATATATTGTATAAATTAATATTTAGATGTTTTCTAGGTATTAATTTACAAATTTATCACTATTTATCTATATGTTTCTTTTCACTTATTTTAAACGTTATATAATTGATAATGTAGTTAACATTATACTACTTTTTATAAAATTTGGGGGATTAATTTATGGATATAAAGGAACGGAAAAATCTTATACTTCACGGTTCAATGTCACTAATGGGCATATTCAGCGTATTTCAAGGAATATTTCAGGGCTCCGGACACAAAAAATACTCCATGAATATGGAGATAGGTAGGCTATGTTTTGTAAGACTTCCTAAGGGTATTGCTTTTCAAACATTTTACAACAATTGGCTCAGAAGGAATATGGCTCTCTATGAGCTCTAGTCATTTGATTATATGCTTGCATGGATATTACAATTATAGGAGAGGTGGGTGGCAAAAAAATTAATTAGGACTAACGATTAATTATCACCCACTTTTAGATTCCTAACTCCCATGATAAATGTTAACTGGTATTTATTGTCCCCTTGAATTACCTCGGATGGCTTTTTTGGGCATTGGTAAAGGGGTTTTATTATCACCTTTAGCTCCCTGCTCATTTGTAGTCTTATTATTACTTGATGGAAAAGCGGGTTTATTTTTAGCCATATTACCACTCCTTACTATTAAACATATTTTACCTTAACATATTATATAATTTTTAAGAAATATATACAAGTAATTTAAAATTCAATTAGACAGAAGATATTATGTATGATTTAATCTATTTAATTAATTTTGTCTTTTGAAAAATATATTATCGATAATGGCGACTCTAGAAATACCTATTATATTAGATATCTTTAATGATATCTTTAATGATATCTTACCATTCTTGTAAATTCTATCCTTGTTCGCATCAAGTAAGATGGTTATTTTTTCTTTTAGCTTTTCATATGGCATAATACCATCTAAATAAAAATCTACTAAATCCTTTAAGCATGCTGCTAATTCTTTTGGGTCCTTATAAACCTTTCTCATACTGTACTCCTTATTAGGCATCTGAAAGAAAATAACAAGTCAGCTTCTGGTCTATTTTCTTTCAGCTCCCTTATTCATTTTATAATTAAAACAAAACCTCTATAAATATATCTCAAATTAACACAAAAAAATAAAAATTGCAACTAATATAACCAAATAGAATAAGAAGTGTGTGGATTGCAATATAAAATGTCTGAAACTTTTTTAATAACACTTATTTAGGTAAGATTATGGAATATTAACTGTTTAATATAAAGTAACCAAGTATGTATTTTTTCATAACCTAGTATTACAATAATTCTAATTGGAGAAGTATATGACTAATTTAATACTAACACCTCTACACTATATATATCTTATATTCATTATTATAATAATATTAGCTATGGTTAAGAAGAAGGATATAACGCTTATATGCATATTAGGTATCTTTACCTTAGGCATCATAGGCACAGGATCTATTTACCAATCTACAATGGGAGTATTTAATAGCTTTGTTTATGCAACAAAAGAGTTAATGCCTACCATCTTCATAATATCCATCATAACTGCTATGAGCAATACTCTTATGGCCTCTGGGATAAATGACGAAATAGTATCTCCTTTTAAAGGAGTTATTAAAAATTATTGGGTTGCTTATTGGGTTATTGGACTTGTTATGATGGTTTTGTCTTGGTTCTTTTGGCCATCACCAGCAGTAGCTCTTGTAGGAGCATTATTTTTACCGATTGCCATAAAAGCTGGATTACCAGCCATGGGTGTGGCAATTTCAATGAACTTATTTGGGCATGGAATAGCTTTATCAAGTGATTATATAATCCAGGCAGCGCCTAAGCTTACTGCGGGTGGAGCAGGTATACCTATTTCTAGTGTTATATCTGCAAGCATCCCACTTGTAATCACAATGGGCATAGTTACAACCACCGCAGCATTTTATTTTCTTAGGAAGGATATTAAAGCAGGAGTATCGCTAAGTGGAATCAACACAGAAATAGCGATGAGTAACCCATCAGATACAATGCTTATTTCTTCAAAAAAACTTAGAAGAATTCTAGCGTTATTAATACTAGTGCTTTTCGCAATAGACATTTATATAATGTCTACTGCAAAACTTCAAGGTGGAGACGCCACCGCTCTTATTGGAGGTACCGCTGTATTTATATTAAGTTTGGTTTCAGTAATAACCTATAGGGAGCATTCACTAGAGAAAATTACAGATAATTTTGTTAACGGCCTGCAATTTGGATTTAAGATATTTGGTATTGTTATTCCTATAGCTGCATTCTTTTATTTAGGGGATTCAGCTATCACCGAGATTTTCGGAAAAATACTTCCCCAAAACTCAAATGGAATTGTTAATGACTTAGGTGTAGCGCTTTCAAACTTAGTTCCTCTTAACTCGGTTGTTTCAGCCAGCACGATTACAGTTGTTGGGGCAATTACTGGGCTAGACGGCTCGGGGTTCTCAGGTATACCATTAGTTGGCTCTGTTGCTAAAATATTCTCAACAGCTTTAGGTGGAGGTATAGCAACACTTACAGCACTAGGTCAAATATCTGGAATATGGGTAGGCGGAGGAACAATAATTCCTTGGGCAGTAATACCAGTAGCCGCTATTTGTGGCGTGGATCCCTTTGAATTGGCTAGGAAAAATATCAAGCCGGTAATTATTGGTTTAGTAGTTACTACAATAGTTGCTATATTTATTATGTAGTTAATGGTGTTTATGAAAATGTATTTATAATCAGCAAAGATATCCTTGATGAATGTCTTGCTGATACCATTGAAAAAGCAAGCAAAAAAAACAAGTCTAACATTAACATTGTAGGACTTGTTTTTTGAATATTGAGCTAATTTGTAAAATAATTTGTAGTAAAGCAATCTAATATGCTATATTAAAATATAATATAAAATACACTGCATCATTTTAAAGAAAACAGTTTAATATTTTCAAAGAGTATTAATAAATTCAAAAGCTATATTTCTTAGGAGCTGATAAGATGGTATCTATAAGCGTTACCATGATTTTAATAGGAGTTGTTATAATTGCACTTGTTTTTGCACTTTCAAATGGACTTCACGATGCCAGCTCTGTAGTTGCAACTTTTATTATATGTGGAGCAGCAACCCCTAAGCAAGCCATTGGAGTTGCATCAATTTTTGGAATGATAGGTGCCATTTTGGGAGGAAGTGCAGTAGCAGATACCATTTCTAATGTTATAGATTTACCAGTCAATTCTTCACTGCTTATAATACTTCTTGCAGCAATGCTCGGAGCAGTTATATGGAATTTAATAACTTGGAGATTGGGACTTCCTTCAAGCTCGACACATGCTTTAATAGGTGGAATCATTGGAGCGGTTTGGATGTCTTCAGGCTACACACATATACTTTGGGGTTGGAATGAATTAATTGGTGGACAGCATCAACTAACTGGAATTGTAAAAGTTGTCGTAGCTTTAATTATTTCACCGATGCTTGGATTTATAATTGCATTTATTCTTCAAAAATCAGCAAAATTACTCCTGCGAAATGCGAAATTTACATTAAATAATGGACTAAAGAAAATTCAATGGGGAATAGCTGCAGCACTTGCATATAGTCATGGTGCTAATGATACCCAAAAAATAATTGGAATAATAACATTAGCACTTATGGCAGGTAAAGGGGTAGCCATGTCTACTTCACCTCTTTGGGTAAGGTTATGTGGCGGATTTGTAATGTTTATTGGGACAATGCTTGGAGGGTGGAAAATAATGAGAACTATTGGTCGAGGAATATTTACAGTAAGAGTTATTCACAGTGTAAACTCTCAATTAGCTTCGGCAGGATCATTAATAATAGCTACTTTAATTGGAGCTCCTGTTTCCACAACTCATGTGGTTGTTGGTAGCGTTATGGGAGTTGGTGCGGCTGATGAATATAAAATGGTCCATTGGGGTATAACAAAGGAAATTCTATTGGCTTGGTTTATCACAATACCACTATCGGCGGTGGTTTCTGCATTAATATATATTATATTTAATCTAATGTTTACAGTGATATAATAATTTAGCTGATATTAGAAAACCATACTCCTATTCAATCTAGGAATGTGGTTTTCTAATAACTTAAAGGTCTTCTTTTCAACTATTATTCTTTATCAGATACCCTCGGTGTAAACCCATTTTGTAGCCAATATTCCTTCATGTGAAGAATGGTTTCCTTGACTTTGTTATTGTTTTCAAGTGTAAGGTCATAAAATACTTCCTGACTATTAATTAGTTCCTTCCCTCTTAGATCTACTCTAGTATAGATTCCATCTTCATTCAAAATTCTAGCTTTTTTCGTACTTTTTCTTTCTTAAGACCTTTTTTTAATGAACGATTATAACAATTAGTTTGACCATAAACGAGTTTATGTGCTAATATTCCTATTTTCTTCATCTGTTCTCGCGGTGTAAGTAATGTACCTATAATTGGAATTGGGGGTACTATAAGAAATATTGGTAAACTTCACAAGAAAAAAACTAAATATCCTATAGATAATCTCCATAATTATCAAATTCCTACAAATGAGGTAATAGCCATCTATGATCAAGCTAAGGTTAAAGATGCGTCTCAAAGAAAAAAGCTTAAGGGACTTTCAAAAGAAAGATCAGATATCTTTGTTGGTGCTGCTACTGTTTTAGTTACCTTAATTGAATATCTTGATATAAAAGAACTCCATGTTAGTGGAAGTGGACTTCGCGATGGATTTTTATATGAATATATTTTTAAAAATAAGAAACCTTTAATTGATGTTCTAGATTTTTCTTTAAAAAATAATTTGCTTAACTATGAAATAGACCTTAAGCATCCAAGCCATGTATGGATGCTTACTGAAACAATGTACAATGAACTTAGTTCAATTATTAACATACCGATAAATACAAATAAAATATAAGCATGCTATCTATAGTCTCTTCATATACTTAATACAGTTTAAGTATATGAAACAAGACGCCTAATATTGAGAGGAGAAAAGCATGCTTAATATTGCAACTTATTTAAGTGAAAGAGAACTTTTTAAAGTTTTAGATAAGTATAATGTATTTGACATATCAACTCACGGAAAGAAAGTCTCAAGTTATGCCCTTCGTTTATTTGATTCACTAAATCCATGCTATGAATTTAAAGATGAAGAAAGAAATCTTCTTTACTACAGCGCCATTCTCCACGACATAGGCTATTTTATTAATAAAGAAAAACATCATAAGCATACTAGATACATTATTTTAAAGGAGCCACTTCTAGATAATGTACCAAGTAATCTTAGAGACGACTTAGCATTAATTGCAAGTGGACATGGAAAATCTATTGATGATTCTTTCGATTTTTATCCAAATAATAAAAAAATCATTATATTAAGACTAATATCTCTCCTTAGAATTGCAGATGCCCTCGATCATAAACACAATCTTCATGTTTCATTAGAAAAAGTTGAACTGAAAAACGATACTTTAAATATTCATATTAAAGGGGATGATTCTAACCTAATATTAAAAAAAATTAAAAAGAGATCTTCCTTGTTTTTAAAAATATTTAATTTACCCATTTATATGGAGTGCACATAAAAGGGCACCTACTTTAAAAGTAGATGCCCTTTTATGTTGGACAGTTCTATAGATAATTTAATAATTTATGACTTATAAATTTATTATTTTTATCTTCTTCAATAAAAATACGATATAAAAATCTTTCAGTTATTAGTGTTTGTACACAGACACCATCTGAGCTTACCATATAGTGCTTATCTTGAAATTTAAACGCATCTTCTTTAAGTTTAATAGTATCAATCATAAGTTTATTAAATGTCTTAATTTTATTTAAAGAATTATCTTTTTCACAATCAATTATCATCATACATCTCCTCATATTAAATAATAAATTATATTTGTAATAGAAATCATTTTTAAGGTAGATTTTATTTAGTCATAAAAATAATTGTACAATATCTATTTTTATTATATCATATCTATTTATAATATAATATAATTAAGCAATTAAGGAAGAAGAAAATATGGCAGTAAGTATACTACTAAACCGCTTAAAAAAGCAGTGGCAAATCTTCATATTTTTAGTCAATCATACTTGCTTCTTTAATAAAATGTGATATAGCTCTATTAAAGTCTAATTCAAGATATTCAATATAATTTATATCGCTTGGGTTAGATTTAATAGCTAGGTCTTTTAATTCTTTATAGTGACCTTTTATCTTTTCAAACTCATTAGTAAAAAAAATTATTCTACTTTGTTCTATTATACTTCTTTCCATATCTATACTAAACACATCCTTTATCATTTTAATAAAATTATACCATATTAATGTTAAATTAATATGGTATAATTTTATTTTTATCTAGTCTATTCAGAAATATCACACTCATACTAAATAACAACTTTTCAACATTTTCTTTGATTGTACTTTACACTTCTTTTTGATTTTCGCTGCATCTTCAGTTAATTCATATATACTTGTATATGATTTATTTTTATCTGTTACTATTGCAATTGAAATGCTCATTATTGGATAATTTTCTTCACAGTTATTCCTGTTAAATGATTGTATATAACCTTTCTCCCTATCATCCTCATTATAGAAATTTGATATATTAATATCAAATTCTTTCGTTATACTTTGGCACAGATTATATACATCATGACCTGGAATTATTGCAACAAAATCATCTCCACCTATATGGCCTAAAAAACTGTCTTTATGGAGAGACGTATGCTTTTGAATAACACTTGCTGTAAATAATAAAATCCTATCTCCATTCTCAAACCCATATGTATCATTAAAAGCTTTAAAATCGTTTAAATCAAAGTATAAAAGAGAAAACTTTTTTTTTCTGCAATTAATTTAGAAATAGAATCTTCAATGACCACATTTCCAGGTAGTCCTGTCAAAGGATTGGAATATTTTGCAACATTCAGTTCAAACTCCATTGTTTTTTCAAGCAGTAATATAACAGGGACCACGCCATAATACTTATTGTTTTTTTCTACAATAATATAATCATATATTTTATCTTCTTCCCTTGATATAACAATTTTTGATACCTTATCCATAGGAGTATAATAATCAACAATAAGTGGATTGG
>NZ_JAENWL010000263.1 GCF_016650095.1 Clostridium sp.
GTGTCACAATCTTGCTAGTGCTTACAGTACACATATAATTTTAGTGTTACATCCTAATAAAACATTAAAAAAAGGTGATGACATGGATTTTGAACAGATAAGCGGAACCTCTGACATAGCGAATAAAGCTGATAATATAATAAGTGTTGTTCGTGAATATGATGAAGCAGAAAGAAGCCAAGGTATACATGGGAAAATATGTGTATTAAAAAATAGATATTATTCCGATTTACCAAATGTTAATGTAAACTTTGAAAAGGCAACAGGCTTATTACTGGGGATAAATGAAAAAACAAATAAAGCTGAAACTTATAAATTCAAGTGGAAAGAATATCTTAATGCTAAGAAAAAAATGATTTTAAATCCTACTTATACAAATAATGTAGAGGAGGTCGAGGGTGAATGTCCCTTTTAAAAATGAAACAAGATTATAATATTCTCATTCAGAGAGAACAGAAAGCGGAAAAGTATTTAGAAAATAATAGTATTGCACAGGCGACTAGGGATAAGTGGTTGCCGGCTTTTAATGAATTGACTATAGACCTAAGTATGCTTTTACAACAATATAAGGCTTATACTGGCGAAGAAATGCCGATACACAATGTTTTAAATGGTTTTAAATGATAGATAAACTGCAAAGTATGTATTTTAATAAAAACAATGAAGCATTAAGAATATTGATATTTGTTTTAATGAAGCTTAACGGGCTATTAGAACAACACAAACATTAAACAATACAATTACATTACCCTCATACTAAAAGCTTGTTAGGGATGGCGTGGGAGTGGTTAAAATATGATATATGTCGTGGTTTGATTAAAATGTGGCATTGAAAGGAGGAATTAAGATGACGGAGAATAAAATTCCAAAAGATATAGAATTGGCTCTAATCGAAGGTTATAAGGATGTAGAAGCACAAAAACGACGAATAGAATTTGCTAACATTGAAGATGTTGGATCAGAAATACCAAAGCCAACAGCTTAAAATTATATAAAGCTAAAGCACTTGCAAATTTAATTGTAAGTGCTTTTATGTATTATCTAACATAAACCTTTACATTGTCTATTTCTACATAAATAATATCCTTTATATCCTCTTTAGTAATTATGCCGTTAGCCATTTTTGTATCCCCCTTATAAATTTTACTTACTTATATTATAGCATTTATAAAGGGAAATAAAGGTAAGATTTACAAAGAAAATAACCACAAATTAATGCGGTTATTCGACAGGTTTTTTAATTGTATTAAAGTCTATTCCCAGTTCTTGGAGTTCTTTTACAAGTTTGACAACATCTTTGAGTGGCATATCTGCTAGTTTGGAATCTTTATCTACGGCTATTTTTACAGAATGTTTTGTATTATTATCATCATATATACTGGTTTGAAGTATTTTGGCGTTCCTTTCATCAGTAATTCCAAGTAAATAATCAGAGGTAACATCAAAATAATTTGCAATGTTTGCTAGTACATTCAATGAAGGAATTCTAAAGGCCCGTTCATAATTTGATATACTACCATATGTTATTTCAATTTCATACTTTTGCTGCAAAGCTGTTGCAAGTTCTTTCAAGGTCATTTTTTTATCTATGCGTAACATCTTTAAACGCTTAGCAAAAACCTTTCTAAATTCTAAATCCTTTTCGTTGATATTATCCATTTTTCATATACCCCCACGACACATTTATAAATTATTCTACTATTAGTATAATCTAAATGAACAAAAACGATACACTTATTTATTGTTTTAATAATAAATTAACTGTGAGTTCCCCTAATGAGAACAATAATTCAACGAAACGTAAAATATATTTTTAAAAACACTTGTAATTCTCCTTTACGTGGAATATAATATAATTATACCGAATAAGATAAAACATACCAATTAATCCAAAGGAGGGCAGAACATGAAAAGAGAGGAATTGAGAATGGCAAGATTAGGAAAACATTTATCACAATCAGAAACTGCAACTTACATAGGAGTTAAACAAAGCTTCTATTCAAAACTAGAAAACGGAAACGCAAATCCAAGTCTTGAGCAAAGCAAACTTTTAATAAAACTTTTAAAAATCAATTTAAAAATGTTATAGGAGGTATTATCAATGGACAAAGAATTAAATGCAAAATTTAAAGAATTAAAAGAAGCATCTAAATCGTTGGTAGAATTTTTAAATAAATATTATGATCCAATGACAAAAGCAATAGTTTCAGAAGGACACGTAGAAATTGTAAGAAATGAAATGGGAACACCGTTAAAAGTTAGAGATTAGGAGGTAGAAAATGTATACAGAATTACAAATTGATATGTTTAATAGCTGACGCAATCACCGCAATGGAGAATAAGACAATTACTCTTAAACAATTTGATAACAGAATTAAAAAATATAAGAAAATGAGGGAGGAACTTAAATGACACCATACGATATTGATTTAGCGGTAGAAAGAGAATTGAGAGGAATTACAGAACTACAAGCGGACGAGTTGATAACTTCTATAAAAGATTTTCAAACAGAAAAGGAAAGATTTCAAACTATAGCAAATGGGAAAATTGAAAACATCCAATCTACATTAGAAATTCAAACTAATCACATAGATAATGAAATACAGTTCGAAAAGGATCAGTTAAGGGCATTCTTCAATACAGTAAAATCAAAAGAAACTAAAACACAGAGAAGTTATGCAATGTTAAGTGGAAAGTTAATTTATAAAAAGGCTTCACAAAAAATAAAACATGATGCTGAAAAATTAGAAACTTACTTATCAAACAATGCGGATGAATATTTAAAAGAAGTAATAACTAATAAGATTGATTGGGCAGAGTTTAAAAAGAATTTGGTAATAGACAATGGCATGATAATAAACACACACACAGGGCAGATATTAGATGCGGTATGTGGCTTATCGTTAGAAGAAACTAAAGAAAGTTTTGATATTAAATAATTATAAGAGGTGACTAGATGGAAAATTTAAAATTATATGAGAAAATGTATTTAGTTATGAATGAATCGGAATCAATAGAAAAAAGTATGACAGTAGGTAGCGGAAATAACGCGTATAAAGCAGTTAGTGAAGCATCTATGTTAAACCTAATTAAACCATTATTCAAGAAACACAAGCTAATAGTATTTCCTATAGATGGAGACATAACCGAAAATGTAATGACTTGGGAGAAAACAGACAACTACAAAAATACGGTTAGTAACACTCTAAGGGCGGTTACACAATTAAAGGTTAAATATAAGATAGTAGATACTGAAAGCGGAGAAAGTGAAATATTAATAGGATTTGGAAATGGTTCAGATCCACAAGACAAAGGAGCTGGAAAAAGTTCAACTTACTCATTTAAAAATATGTTATCCAAAACATTCATGCTTTTCTCGGGAGAAGACACAGACAATACGCACAGTGACGATATAGGCAAAGATAAGCAACAAGGTAATGGAAATACGTCTACAACACCAACAACACCTATAGAGCATATTACAGATGCACAGGCGAAGAGAATGTTCGCAATATCTAAAGGAAAATCTGAATTAGTTAAAACTGTACTAATGGCACATAAATACACGGAAAGTAAACAAGTTTTAAAATCTGAATATGACAAGGTTTGTAAGGAAATAGAAAATTTAATTAAGGGGGACAAATAATATGAATTTTATAACTAGTCATATTGAACAGGAAAAGGTGGAAATAGAAGTAAGTGAATTAAGAAATGTTGGGGAAATCAAATATAGAACTTTAGAATTTGGGATTAATTCAAGTATAACATTATCACCAGCACAGGCGGAGGAGCTATTTAATAAATTGGATGCAAAGTTGCATAAGAAAACTTATACAGTATTAGAAGATGAGTGCCTAACAATGGAATCTGATTTAGCGGTTGCAAATGAAATAATAGAAGATTTAGAAGATAAACTTCAAGAAAACTTTAAATAAAAAATACCCTTCGATAAAAGGGCACTAGATAATAAATATGGTAGGTAGCTAATCTATTGTGAGAATCGGCTACCTATCCTTAGTATAACACTAATGGGGGAAATTATGAGTAATAAAGATAGAAAAAGGTATATGGGGTTTTGTACAAGAAATAATGTTAAGGCTACTTTGAGAGGTATTTGGATGTGGTCGAGACTTTGCAATAGGGGGCTATAAGATGGGGGAATTGTTAACGTTGGAAAAGGAAAGGGAATTAGTCGCAAAGGCACAGGCTGGGGACAGGGTGGCCATGAATGACATCTTAGAAGCAAATGGCGGGTTAATAAAGATAATAGCAATCAAGTTAACTAGCGAAACGGTTGAAGTGGATGATCTTATGCAAGTGGGATACATGGGATTAATGAGGGCGGTGATTAAATTTGAATTCGATAAAAAAACAAAACTAGGGACTTATGCTTATAAATTTATACAAGAATACATGGTAAGGCATATACAAAACTACAGTAGGGCCATAAGAGTTCCAGTTCCAGCATTCCGAGAAAATTACGCAATATTAAGGGAATGTAAAGCATTAGAACAAGATTTAGAAAGGGTTGCAACAACGGAGGAACTAGCAGAATATACGGGAAAGAGTAAAAAACAAATAGATAAGTTTAAAAGGACTATGCTCAATGTTTGTAGTTTGGATGTGAATTTAAATGAAAATGGAACAGGCGAAGACATGGTGAACAAAATTAGGGATGATACAGATGTAGCTGAAAATCTTGTAAATTCTTTACACAATAAAGATATGCTAACTTTTATAAAAGGTACACTGAATGAAAATGAATATACTGTATTGATGTCTAGGATGTATGGTAAAACATATGATGAAATAGCGGTAACGATTGATCTAACAAAGCAGAGGGCGCACGCAATTTATATTAATGGCATTAGTAAATTAAGAAAGAACAGTAAAATTAAAATGTTCAATGTTGCATACTAACAATCGGACGTCACAATATGAGAATATGGCGACATTGAAAGGAGATATTTAATGAGAAAATGTAATGGTGGAGGTTGTTCTTATCAAACAGATAATAGATGTTGCATTGACTGTGAAGATAGCAGTTGTGAGGCTATATGCAATATATTAAAATATACAAAACCTTTTGATTGTGAAGAGTTATCTCGGAATAATATTGTTGAACAAGATAAAAAAGAAATAGCAGAGGTTGAAAAGGCAATGGGAAAAGCATATAAGGGTTATCCGTTAGTTGGTGACTATGAAGTAAACCCAGAGATATTTGATTCTAAAATACGAAAACTCGTAAGATATAGTATTGAAGATGAAGATTAGTCGCAGTTCAAAAATAGGCAACATGATTAAAGTACGACGGAAGGAGATTTAATGAATAAATTAGTAAAATATATTTCTAAAATGAGAAATAAAAAATTTAATAATGGTTTAGAAGAAGCACAAAATAGAGCGAACAAGTTGCATAACA
>NZ_JAENWL010000212.1 GCF_016650095.1 Clostridium sp.
AAATATTAATAATTACTCATGTGTACTAAAAGTATCTTATAAAAATTCAACCTCTTTATTTATGGGTGACGTAGAAACCCTAGCTGAACAGGAAATTTTAAATAAGAAATACAATCTGAAGGCTCAGGTGCTTAAAGTTGCACACCATGGTAGTAAAACATCAACCTCACAAGAATTTTTAAATAGTGTTTCTCCAAAAATTGCAGTTATAAGCTCTGGATTTTACAATAGTTACGGTCACCCAAATAAAGAAACCTTAGATAAATTTAAAAAGATAAATTGTATTATATACAGAACTGATTTCAATAAGGACATTGTACTGATAAGCGATGGTATAAACACAAAAAGATTTGGTGGAAACTGAGCCTTATAGGGCTTCCAAAGGAGAGGTGGTGCAAACATTATCAGACAATGTTAGCGCTACCCCTCCTTAAAATTGATATAATACATACTATAATATTTAATTAACTCGTTTTAATATATCTTTTTGCTATGAACCTAAATATAACATTAACAATTGGGGCAATACACCCTAACCAAAGTGAAATCGAATTATTTGTTAGAATTCCAAAAATCCCAATGAATATTATATATACTGATAATATGAAACTTTGCTTAACCATAATGCAATTAAATTTTTCTTTGTTTGTAACTTCATATTTTTCTTGTGGCATACCAAATATTGCCACCGGCATATTTCTTATATTTTTAATGCTGAAGATTAGTCCCCAAATTCCAAGAACTAAATAAATAATTCCAAACACCCTTATTAACATATTTTACTACCTCATCTCAATATTTCTATTAATTCTAATTGTATTTATAGTTGGTTAATTCTACTCTACCCACTAATATCAATCTTCAAATTCAAAAAATTATATATAATGTAAGTTTTAAGTTTTCTAGTTATTTATATTTAAGCATAAAAAAATAACCAGCATAATAGCCAGTTATTTTAAAGTATCATTACATTAATATCCTTTATCTAACCCGAAAAACAAAAATGGTGGGTCTAGATGGACTCGAACCATCGACCTCACGCTTATCAGGCGTGCGCTCTAACCAGCTGAGCTATAGACCCATATGCAATCGTCTTATGACGACTTTCTAAGTATAATGCCTATTTTTAACTTTGTCAACATATTCTCTCTTAATTCCCTCTTAATTTCCTCATTCATTTCTATTTTCCCATCATTCTTCCTTGCCCCGTAGGGGACCATCCACACCAGTATTAATTTTCTCCGAAGTGACTTGCAATAAGAAACGCAGAAACATTGAAATTTGATTTAGAAATTCTTCTTTTGCGAATATAAAATTCTCGTAAGCTTGCCAGGACGGCAAGCTAGCGAACCTGAGGCAGGACGCCGAATGTGAGTGCTAGAGAATTTTATATTCGCAAAAGATTAGAATTACAAATTAAATTGCCCGTTTCAAGTTCGCATTGCAAGGCACGCAGGAGAACTTAATACTCTACTCCCAATCTTTGTCTATTATGTCCCACATCATTTTTCCAACCCTAGATAATGTAGTCATTCCATAAACATTATTAGGTAAGTCATTAGCCATTACTGTAAAAATAAATTGTCCCTTTGGAATCATCATTAATATCGTATCATTTTCAACAGTCTCGAGACTACCCCCTTTATGTGCAAGATTGCTTTGAATCTGCTTTGGTATATAAAAAGGTATTTTATTTGTAACTTGTTGTTTTTTTAATATATTTATAATCAAATCGCTATTTTCCTCATTTAAGTATTGTTTTAGATATAACATTTTAAAACACTGACTTAAGTCAAAACTACTAGTAGTATTTTCTAATTCATCCTGCTCCAATTTAACCCCTGTTGTAACCCTTTTCAAAGTTGTGTTTATAAGCCCCATCTCTTCAAACAATTCATTTATTCTTTCCATACTTAAAATATCAATTAATTTATTTGCAGCAGTGTTGTCACTTTGTATAAGCATAGCTATTAATAAGTCAATTATAGAATATTCTTTTCCTGAAAATTCATGTATTATTCCTCTTTTACTATGAACCTTATCTTCTGCTTCGATTTTAATTTTAGTTTGTAAATCTATTTTTCCATTTTCCACTTCTTTAAGAAGTGTAATAGCTAATGGTAACTTTATACATCCAGCTGATAACATTTTTTTATTCTCATTTACTCCATAACGATATCCACTCTTTATTTCTTCAAAATAAAAACTGTAAGTGCCTTTTCTTGTCTCTAAAAATTTTTTTAATAATTTCATAATAGCCTCCTGCTTTTCTCTAGTCTAGTTAACAATTAATTAACGCCTTGAAAAAGAGATTTATACTCCTTCTAAAATGTCATTAAAAGTTAAAAATTTTATTAATCGCCAA
The DNA here is from genome assembly GCF_016650095.1 of Clostridium sp. Lineage (GTDB taxonomy): Bacteria > Bacillota > Clostridia > Clostridiales > Clostridiaceae > Clostridium_AD. The sequence goes on from NZ_JAENWL010000212.1 coordinate 2,366, forward strand.
ATGAGATCCCAATGTTTCTAGCTACTTTAACTAATTCTCCACACGGATTTACATTTTTCGTATCGCCTATAACATTTTCTAAATGAGCAAAAGATATTTTATTTCCTGTGAGACAAACCATATTCCCAAATTTCCCTGTATTAATCAAATCTACAGCGGCCACGCCATACCTAGTAGCAAGCAATCTATCATAAGATGATGTTATACCACCTCTTTGGATATGACCTAATACTGTACATCTAATTTCATGATTTTTTACAAGTTGTTCTAGTTCATAAGCTAATTTGTTGCCTATTCCACCGAGTCTTATTGGGTCGGGACTATCTTCAACTATTTTACTAATTACAACATCTCCGCCTATTTCTTTTGCACCTTCTGCAACAACAACAATACTAAATAATTTGCCTTCTAGCTCACGTTCTTCTATCTTTTCAACAACTTTATTAATATCATACTCTATTTCTGGTATTAATATTACATCGGCCGATCCTGAAATTCCAGACTCTAGTGCTATCCATCCTGAGTTTCTACCCATTACTTCGAGTACCATTATCCTATGATGTGATTCAGCTGTAGTATGAAGTCTATCAAGTGCATATACCGCTACATCTACTGCAGTATTAAATCCAAAAGTAGCATCCGTAGATGATAAATCGTTGTCTATAGTCTTTGGAACTCCTATTACCTTAACACCTTTTCTGCCAAAATCCCTAGCACTTGTAAGCGTACCGTCTCCTCCAATAACTATAAGAGCATCCACGCCTTCTTTTCTCATGTTTTCAATTGCTACATCTGATACGTCCTTTTTCACACTTACGCCATTTTCTTCAACAGTGTAATCAAACAAATTGTCTTTATTAGAACTATATAATATAGTTCCACCTTTATGTTGAATTCCTGAGACCGTTTCTAACGTTAACGGTACAGTTTCATTTTTATACAATCCTCTATATCCAAATCTGTAACCAACTACCTCGTACCCATAATTTAAAATGGCGTTACGGGTAACAGCCCTAATTACAGCATTTAGCCCTGGGCAATCTCCTCCACCTGTTAATACACCTATCTTTTTTATTATGTGTGCCATATACATTCCCCCAAACTCTATTTGGTATATTATACACCTTACAGTTGTAAATATAAATGATATCCTGCTATTAATGAACTATTCTCAATAGTTCACAAATAACATACAGAATAAACAATAATACAATAAAATTGAATATATTAACCTATAATAATAAAAAACATTACAGATTTACACTATATTGTGTAGCAGAGTACAATTATTAATGTAGCATATTCAGAATACAAAAGTATACGATTACCCAATTTATGTAATGGCCTACTAATATATTAATAAATACTAAACATATATAGATATAAATAATTCATTAAAGCTAAAGAAATCACTCTTTAGCTTTAATTGTCAGAAAATTATTATTTATTGTTTATAATGAAATAGTACCAAAGTTAATTAATAATAGCAATGCTACACCAATAATTATTCTATAAATAGCAAAAACCTTCATAGGTTTTTTCTTTAAATACGTAACAAATTTTTCAACCACTACTAATGCAACTAAAAAAGCCACTACAAATCCAATAACCAAAGTAATAATTTCCCCAGTACTAAAATTCATTCCACTTTTAAATAGTGTTAATGCCGTAGCCCCAACCATAGTTGGTATAGCAAGGAAGAATGAAAACTCAGTTGCAGCAACAGTAGAAACGCCACAAATCCAACCACCCATTATAGTAGATGCTGACCTAGACATACCTGGCCATAGTGCAAAGCATTGAAAACACCCTATTTTAAATGCCTGTTTCATACTTATTTGCTCTATATTTTTTGTTGTATACTTATTTCTAAATTTACCTTCTATAATAATCATTAGAATTCCACCAACTACCAAAGCCAAAGCTACTGTACCCGGATTAAAAAGATATTCATCTATTTTATCATTTAGAAGAAGACCAAAGACTGCAGCTGGTATAAATGCAACTATAATATTAGTCCAAAACTTAATACCTGATGGCTTTGCCTGAAAAAACGCCACAACCGAGCCCCATATCTTATTCCAATATAAAACTATAATTGCAAGAATAGCTCCTAATTGAATGACTACCTCAAATTGATTTGCAAATTCACCTTTGAAATTTATAATATTTCCCACGATGATCATATGTCCTGTAGATGAAATAGGAACAAATTCTGTTATCCCTTCCACGATAGCTATTATTATAGCTTTTAGTACCAATATAATGTTCAAATCCATGTAATATCCGCTCCTTAAACAATAATTTATAAAATCTTTTCCATTATACTATATTGAGTAATTAATATAATTAGAATTATATATTATTGTTAAATTGTTTATTTTTCTATTACAACTTCTCTAGATAGTGTTTCACCATCTTGTGATAATTTAATAGAATTTGTTCCTTTAATGATTTGTAAATCAAAAAAAGTATCTACTTTTATATAGTCACTGCCATTAATGCTTATAAAATAACTAGTAAGCATATAGCTATTCATAAATGCTCCAATAGTAAAGTTTTCTACTTCTTTTGTGTCATTTTTCAAATCCTTCTTTGCAAATATCAAAGTGGGTATTTTCTCAGCTGCTGTATTCACATATTCTATTTTCGGAGATGTATTAAACACTTTCGGATTATTAACAAAAATAGTAGGCTCTATAAATCCTTCCTTTGTTTCTATCTTAGGAAGCAGTTTCTCTTTCAAATAAGTAATTTTCGAATTACTTTTTAATTCACCATATTTATTATTATCCACAGATATACTATAACTTTCATAGTAATTTGACATATTTTTTATATATTTGCTAGCATCTTCTAAAAGAGCAATTTGAACTTTTCCTATTTCCTTGTTTATTATTTCAACAGCACCTAAAGGAGTCGTGCCATCTCTCATATAACATCCATTGACACCATCTATCATTATCCACTTCTGGTATTTATCACTCCATATTTCACATACATTAAAATATGATTTTCCGCTAACTTCATTATCAATGTTTCGTAATACTCCCCGCCTAGCGCTTATTCCAACAGAAGCTAAACATTCCTCATACACAGTAGTATAATCACTATCTGATATTTCACTTCCATCAAACGCTACCTCCATTATTTCTAATGCGTTTTTATCACTGTTCATAGAAGTACTCTTGGCTTTCACTTTTCCATTAATAAATCCCATAATTTTTATAGCATTATCAAGTTGATCGGCCTTAGCATCTATAATTTTATCTAGTCCATATTTTACTTTAATATTTGATAAGTTTTCATTCTGAGTAGTTAAATAATAAAAATGAATATTATCCCCACTATAAAAATTATCCCATTTAGTAATACTTAAACCGTCTTTCTTGCTACCAAAATCATTCTTAGCTTTAATATTCCAAAGAAATATAGCTGCTATTATAACAATAATAAAAATAAAAATTCTGTAAAGAATACTATTCTTTCTCATAATTCCCCCTTTACCCCACTTAAAATATCAGTGTTATCTTTAATTTGTCATCTTTTTAGGACGCCTAATAAATTAACATTTATTTAATGAGTATATCATATTTACAGAAAAATTCACATAAAAAAACGACGATCAAACGTTACTGTGTAACCAGTAGCGCTGCTTGTTACAGCAGAACTTTCTAATCGTCATTTTTGAATGTCCCTTAAGCTACAGGACCAGCTTTTTTTATACTTTCTGAAACTCCTTTAAATTTACTGAAGTTCACAGAAAACTTATACGCCAATTCTTTAGCTTTTAAAGTATATTTTTCTTTATCTTCCCATGTATTTTCTGGATTCAATATGTCTGAAGGAACATTTGGAACCGCTTTAGGAATATCTACTTTAAATATCGGATCCTGCGTATACTCAGTTCCACTAAGCGTGCCATTAAGAGCAGCGCTAACCATTGCTCTTGTATAAGCTAGCTTCATTCTTGATCCAGTTCCATACTCACCACCAATCCAACCAGTGTTAACTAAGAATACATCCGTTTTATGTTTATCTATTCTCTCACCTAAAAGACTTGCGTAAACTGAA
>NZ_JAENWL010000374.1 GCF_016650095.1 Clostridium sp.
AAGGCATATTAACGAAAAAAAAGTAGAATAAGCATTTATAGCTAGTGGCGCAAGACCTTGCAACCTTTCTTCGCTATAAATATTCATAAAAGCATAAAACATTGCAGCTAGCAGTGCAAAGATCACTCCCTTAAGAGAATAATTAAACTGTCCAAATAGTAGGTCCAAAGTTAGAATACAGCCAAAAAATGCTAAAACCACCACAAAGAGCTTCGTATAACCTAAAGAATCCCTTTTAATCGCAGCACCATATATAAATACCATTATGGGGTATGTGTATAATAATATAGCCACCATTTGAATAGGTAAATAGTTAAAAGACATATAGTAAAATACCGTCATAAATGTATTTCCAATGATGCCAAGTACAGAAAGTCTTAATAATTGTGCTTTTGTTATCTTAAAAGACTCTTTATTAAAAATATACATCAGTACAAACATAAATGGTACGGCTATTATATATTGTAACGTTAATAAACTTATAGAATCAATTCCTCCTGCATAAGCTAATTTAACAAAAAGCCCCGCACTTCCAAACAATATAGCAGAAGAAATTGAATAAACATATCCTTTGTTCAAAATAACACGCCTTTCAGTTGTTTATTTTAATATAACTATTGAATATTTGTAATAAACTAAATGAATTAGTGCCTAAATATCATAGAACGTTATTTCGTCCATATCCATTTCAAAAGCACGTCTTAATTCACTAAACCCTTCTTCCCATTTATCCACAAGCATTAACATTCTAGAATATTCTGCGGTATCATAGGAAGAGTTTTTATCCACAGGGTAACTAATTATACTCTTGTTTGCCTCGCTCGCCTTGTCATTTGCCATATAAACAGTAAACATAGTTTTTATTAAACTCTTATCTCTCGGATATTTGTTTAATGCAATCGTCCCGTCTTTTAACGCCAGCTCATATTTTCCATTCATAAACTCTGTGAAAACCATTCAATTATAGGTACTCGCGTCTATTTCTTCATATTTCTTTGAACTATCAATATATTTTAATGAGTTGTTTAAATCATTCTTAACAGAGTAAATTTCTGCTATTTTAATATTCCATTTTGGAGAGTTCTTTCCGCTGACTGCAAGTTCACTATATTTCTCAATAGCCAAATCATATTCCTGTGCGAAAAAATGTTTTTCAGCCTCCGTTACTAAATTACTTAAATATGATGTTTTGTGTGTTATAGTTATAATGGTAATAGTTGTAGCAATAACACACAAAGTAGCTAAATAGAATACAACTTTTTTGACTTTAAACTCCTTTATTTTAATGCTACTTAACAAGGACTTCCGTACATCTAATTTCATTATAACCTCACCTCTTTAAATATTAGGAATATGAAAAAATACACTCAGCTAGAATAGACCGGCTAGAATAGACTAGTATACTGACTTGTTATTTCTAGAATATGCCTTGCCTTATAGTAATATTCTAGCAAAAACATAACTAAAAAGCCACAGCAATTAATTTTGTAACATAATTACATTAATAAATTAGACATTTATTAAACTATGTTATAAAATAAGTGATAGGTTTTTCTATATAAATGTCAATAATAACTAATGCACATGAAATTACATAAGTACAATTAAAGGATGTGTTTAAAATTAAAATTCAGTCATTGCTCAGTATACTCGCTTCAAAGTTTATTATGAAATTATCAAAGCTTTCATTTGGAGGCGGAACAAATTTCCCGGGCAAAATCGCCTTAAAGCTTGATAAGGATATTTTGAAAACCATAGCAGCGAGTTATGATGTTATACTCATAACCGGCACCAACGGTAAAACCACAACCACAAGCATGATTTACGATATTGTAAAAGATAGCAATAAGCCAGTGATTACCAATAATACTGGCGCTAATATGTATACCGGAATAATTGCGTGTTTTATTTCAAATTATTCTTTTAAAAAGTCTACTGTGAAAAAAATTGCTGTAATAGAAGTAGATGAAGCTAATGTTAAGTTTATAACTGAATACATATCTCCGAGTATCATCGTTATAACAAATCTATTCAGAGATCAAATGGACAGGTATGGTGAGGTATATACAACTCTCAAAAAGATATTAGAAGGTGTAGAAAAAACTCCTACTTCCACTCTTATTCTTAATGGAGACGAATCTTTACTTGGAAACCTTAATGTTAAAAACGATATAATATATTATGGCTTTAATACTGTGGTTAATGAAAATAAAATTGTAGATATCAACGCAGATGCTAAGTTTTGCACAATATGTAAAGCACCTTATCATTATAATTTAATTACATACAACCATCTAGGCGATTTCTATTGCACTGGCTGTGGCTATAAACGTCCAGCACTTACATACTCTGTAGATAAAATTCTTGAAGTAACCACCAGCGGTTCCACGGTTTACTTTAATAATAAGGAGTATTATATAAACCAGCCAGGCACTTATAATATTTATAATGCCCTATGTGCATATTCCGTAGCAAAGGCACTAGGTACTTCCGATGATACTATAGCACAATCTCTTAAAACCGTGGAAAGCAGCTTTGGTAGACAAGAAACATTAAATATTGACGGCACCGAGGTCAAAATAATATTAGTCAAAAATCCTGCTGGCTATGATGAAGCTGTAAACACTATTAATCTGGACAAAAGGAAAATAAATTTATCTCTTTTACTAAATGATAATTATGCGGATGGAAAAGATGTTTCTTGGATTTGGGACGTAAATTTTGAACGTTTAACTTCTCTTGATATTAACAAAATCATGATATCTGGAATACGTATGTACGATATGGCAATAAGGCTTAAAGTAGCAGGTTTCGAATCAGATGCCTTCCTTTTATGTAGCGAAGAAGAAACCTTACTAAGCGAAATTAAAGCTTGTGACGGCGACATAGTTTATATACTAGCTACCTATACTGCCATGATAAATTTAAGAAAATTTTTACATGCTAAAGGTTACATAGATAAAATTTGGTAATACACGGGACTTAATGGACGTAAAATTAAAATTCGAATGTGAGGTAGGAATAATAATATGGAAATTAATATTTGTCATTTATATCCTGATTTATTGAATGTATATGGGGATGTAGGAAATATTTTAATACTAAAACACAGGGCTGAGCTCCGTGGCATTAAAGTAAACATTGTTAATATATCTATGGGTGATATTTTTAAAGCTGAGGATCATGATATTGTATTTTTCGGTGGAGGACAAGATTATGAGCAGGCTATTGTCTCCCCTGACCTAATAGAATTAAAAAAATCAGGTCTGGAAGAATATATAGAAAGTGGTAAAGTGTTTTTAGCCATTTGTGGTGGCTATCAATTGCTTGGAAAATATTATACTACTCCTGAAGGCGAGAAGCTTGAGGGTCTTGGAATTTTAGATATATACACCGAAGGCGGGAATAAACGTTTCATAGGCAACACAGTTATTCATAATGAAGCTTTCGATGAAACCTATGTAGGCTTTGAAAATCATTCTGGAAGAACCTATATTAACAACTTAACCCCACTTGGCACAGTTAAAGCTGGATTTGGTAACAACGGGGAAGACGGTTTTGAGGGATGCGTTTATAAAAATACCTTCGGTACGTATTTCCATGGCTCTCTTTTATCTAAAAATCCTGAACTTGCAGACAGGATACTATCCCTTGCATTAA
>NZ_JAENWL010000402.1 GCF_016650095.1 Clostridium sp.
GTCTTACAGGATTTTTAAAGGATTGTAATTCTTTAATGGACGAAAGTGAGACAATAAAGGGTAGCCTGCAAAAACTCAAAGGTTCAATTGAAAGTGAAAATAAAAATGAAGGTAATTTAGTTCCTATTAGTGAAAATGAGTACAAGCACATAAATGAGTTAGCCCTAAAGGAAAAAACACTTATAGAACTATTAAACAGAATAGATGAAGACTTTATTCCAGTTCTTACTTCTTTTATAGAAGCAAAGAATGACCACAAAGCTTCCGAAACACTGTTAAAAAATGAAGAAGCCCTAGTTAAAGAACTACAAAAATTTCATGAAGAGTTCCAGAAGTACCAAGATGAAAAAAATATTAATGTTAATGATGAGGAGAACCTTATCAATAATTTTGAGAGGGAAAAGCTTCGATGGAATTCTGATAAACAGCTAAGGGAGCAACGAATTAATTTTACTAGTGAAAAACTATCAATTAAGTCTCAGGTAAAAGATACTGGAAGTCAAAAAAGTAAAAGGGAAAATCCATTACTAACACTTAGCATTGTAATAGGTATTATTTCTATAATACTTTCGGTAGTTTTCCCTCCAGCTTTAATTTTCGTTATTATTGCAATTGTAATGGGTGTGCGGGCAGTGAGGTTCAATAAACAAAACATGGCAACGAAAAAGGATACTAATCGTGAAGATATAAATAGCATAGAACAGGAATTAAAAACTCAAAGGGAAGAAAACGATAGTGAAGAAGCATTAATTATTAAAAAAACTAAAGAGTACGAAAGCAAAATATCATCCTGCTCAAATACTATTGTTGGCATAGAAAAAGAGTTAGAATCTTTGACAGAAAGAAGCAACGATTATCAAAATTCTCTAGGTGTGGTTTCAGGATTGAAAAACAAGGAAGAGCTGGCATTAAATCTTCTTAATGTTAGGCAAGAAACTTATCTTAAAGAAAGTAACTACCTTCTTGAAAGATACTCGGAAGATTTAAGCCTTAACGAAGATGTTAAAATTACAGTTTTACAACAAGAAAATTTGGAGGAAATTGTTGCTAGAGAATATAGAGATAGAATAAAGCAACTCTGCGATACTTTGAGAAACAATATTGCAGAAAAAATGAAAGAAAAATCCTGCCTATCAGTGAAAGAGTTTGAAAATAAATATTTCGAGTATGCTTCTGAATCTAAATATCGAAAAGCTATCACTGAGGCGGAGCAAGAATACACAATGAAAGTTGAAGAATTTTTAAGTAAAGTGAATGAATACGAAATTGTACAAAGCTATGAAGAGGCTAAACTTTTAATACAAAAGATTTGGCTACAAGTTACTCAATTGGGAAAAGAAAAAGATGAAGCACTTAATATTGCGAGGGGTATGGGATATGTTACACCTTCACTGGAATATTTAAGGTCGGAAACAAGTAAACTTGAACCATCAATTAAAGAGCTAGAAGAAGTTGGTGGAAATAGTTATGAAGTAGAAGAACTGCAACAAAAGGAAAAAGACCTTGCCTCTGAAAATCTAGATCAACAACTATTTGACTTACAGAAAAAAATTAAAACACCAGATAGAAACTTAAGTCAGGTTCAAGAAGGAATAAATGAAAAGGAGAAAGAGGTAAATGAAAAGGAAAACTACTTCAATTGCCTAAAAATTGCATCACAGGTAATGCAAGAATCAACAGACGAGATGCGCCAGAGCTTTGGACCAGAACTTAACAGGAAGACAGCTGGAATATTCAAAAGTCTTACTAATGGCAAATATGGGAACATACTTGTTACAAAGGACTATGATATTTCAATTAAAGCAGGTATTCATTATAGAGAATGGAGATATTTAAGCAACGGAACAGTTGATCAGGTTTATCTAGCATTAAGAGTAGCCATTACAGAACTAATTTCTGATAAAAACGCTCAGTTACCTTTATTTTTAGATGATGTGTTGATACAGTATGACGATGAAAGAATGGATGCAGCTTTAAAATTTATATCTGATTACGCTAAGGAAAAAGGACCAGAATTCCAACTGATATTATTCACCTGTCATAATCATATCATAGATAATTCAAAGCCTTATAATACTGAAGTAGTTAATATCTAATATTACTATTTTAAAGGAACATGCAAAGTTATTACTTATGGGGTCAGACCCTAGTCTAGAGATTGGAAGTGGAATGGACAATCTCTAGTTGCTAATGTAATAAAAAAGATATGAATTTACTATTTCATATCTTTATATTTTGATAATGCTTACTTTTTTACAAAACTAATTCATAGATATTTAGCTCCGAATTTTTTCTCAATGTTCCTATAATTGGAACTAATCTTTTGAAGTGTTCAGTGTTAAAGTGATTATCAAGACTTTCTTTATTTTCCCATTCTTCAATCATAGTTAAAATTGTTTTGTCAGTATTATCTTGAAATAAATTGTATGATATACAACCTTTTTCTTTTCTAGTTTTTCCTACTAATTCCTCGTATAATTCTATAGCTTTCTCTGTTTTACCATCATAAAAAAATCCTTTTGATACAACTTTTATCATAATTGTCTCCTTAAAATTTTATTTTTTCTATATAATAAACATTATACATGTTCATATTGAAGTTTGTAAAGTTTACAATAAATGCCTTTGTTCTTTCTATAATATGGTATTGTCTTTTGATGGAGCATTTAGTTGGGTGGAAACGTGACAGTTCAGTTAGCCTATGTTTAAATTTCTTATGAACTTATCTCTTTTCTAAAATAAAATAGAACAGCTCCATGCAAATTATTATTTACATGAAGCTATTGATATGAAAGCTAACTAACTAAATTCCTAAATAAGATAACATACGCAAAAATGATATTCCTTACACTATGAAAAATACGATCCCATAAATGTAAATATTTCACTCGTAAAGTCTGCAAATCAGATTGTTTTTATAATTTCAAGTTCTAAATTCTTATGTAATCATTTAATGTTTTGGTTAAAATCATACATCCACTTAACCCAATTTACGGTAATAATGGTATAATTAAATAAATTATTTGTGTCGTAACGGTAATTTATAACGCAACAACCCTTATATAAATTTAAGCACATATTAAGAAGTAATAAGGTCATTTCCCTACTCTATCTTTAGGGACTCAAAGTACTACCTTGGGCATAATATTGTTAACATATATTAGATAGGA
>NZ_JAENWL010000233.1 GCF_016650095.1 Clostridium sp.
AACCCACCAATAGCTGCAAAAACAGCTTCTAAACTAAGAATTATCGCAGCGTGAGAAGGCTTCGCATGTTTTTGTCCAACAACTTGTAGCGTATAAGCTATCCCTACTGAACAAATACCACCGTAGAGTATTGGAATAATAGCCTGCGTTAATCCATTTATCGTGATCTTTTCAAAGATCACTGCAACAATCATACTAAGTATTGAGCAAGTTATAAATTGAACAAAAGACAATTTCAATGCATCCACTTTTTTTACAAAATGATCAATTGTTAATATATGAATAGACCAAAATACTGCGCCCACTAGCTCAATTAAATCCCCTTTCGAAATAGAAAAATTTTCTGTTATACTTAAAAAATATAGCCCAACAACTGCCAACGCTACGCCCATCCAAGTAGTTATGTTAACATGCTGTTTTAATAAAATACCCAAAAGTGGTACGATTACCATATATAAACCTGTTATGAAAGCAGCCTTTCCTACACTAGTGTAAGATAACCCAATTTGTTGAAGTGAAGCTGCCATAAAAAGAGCACAGCCTGCAATAGCTCCACCATGCCAAGCACTTACAGATATCTTTTGTTTTTCTGTATCGTCCTTTGATTTTCTATTAAAATATAAAATTAGTGGAATCAAAGAAATACTACCTAATGCAAACCGAATACCATTAAAGGTAAAGGCTCCCACATACTGTGCCCCAATCCTTTGGGCTACAAATGCAAATCCCCATATTATAGCTGTTAACAAAAGAAGCATGTCTGCTTTTATTTCTTGGTTTTTCATTGTATATTTACCCCCTCTATTAAAAAAAATTTATAATTCCTATTCTTTTATCATGCTATGTTATTAATCTCAAAATATTATAGCTCAAGAATTGTATCATCCCCTGCAATTATAATATATGGAAACGTTTTTTTCAACAGATTTAAGTGGTATATCATGGTTTAAACATACTTTTTTAAAGAGTAAAAGACACTTGCTTAGGTACTGTTATATTAATTGTACACTTATTAATCAGCTACTTTATTACCTCTTTCTTCCTTTTACAGACATGACAAACTAATGATATACTAAAATTAATGAGAATTAATTTATCAAACCATTAACATAAGCGGGAGGTGCTTCAATCATAGAAGTAGTTAAAAATATTTTTAATGAGGGAGGTTATGTAGATGGAATTACCATTATCAATGTTTCAGGTGAAATTCTATTTACAGCAAAATTCAACAACAAGCTAAATTCACCTGAAGAAGAGAACTATGAGGTCTTAGGAAAGAATTTTTTTGATATATATGATAACCTCACTAGAAATACCAGTACCATTTACAAAGCTATGGAACTTGGATCACCAATATATAGTGCAGACCAAACACTTAAAGTAAAGGATAAAAAAGATATAAAAATAGCATCTTTATCTATTCCTATAAGAGCTGGTAATAGAATTGTTGGCGCTATTGACCTATCTTCGTCGAAAGTAGAATCCAAAGAAAATACAGCCGTTATTGAAATTGATAGTGCCCCATTTAAAATTCCCACGGTAAAAAATCTTTATGTTAATAAAAGCTTTGCACCCTACTCTGTTGATAACATTATATCTAACAATAATAAAATGCTTGCCCTTAAAGATTATATAGAAATTGCTGCAAATTGTGACCTTCCTGTTATGATATATGGAGAAACAGGTACAGGTAAGGAACTCTTTGCTCAAGCTATTCATAACGCAAGCAAAAGAAAAAATGCGCCTTTTATTGCTCAAAACTGTGCAGCAATACCAGATAATCTATTAGAAAGTATTTTATTTGGCACTGCAAAAGGAGCATTTACAGGTGCTATTGATAATATAGGACTATTAGAGCTTGCCGATGGAGGAAGTCTATTTTTGGATGAAATAAACTCTATGCCAGTTTATCTTCAGCCAAAACTACTTAGAGTTTTGCAAGACGGAACCTTTCGAAGCATAGGGTCAAAAGAAGTTAAAAAAGTAGATGTTAAGATAATATCAACACTCAATATTGAACCAAATGAAGCTATTAAAATTGGAGAATTGAGAAGGGATATTTACTACCGTTTAAGTGTTATGCTTCTAAACATCCCCCCATTAAGAGATCGATTAGACGACATTCCTCTGCTCGTAAATCATTATATTATTAAATATAATAAAGTTTTTGATAAGAATATAAAATATGTTTCTAAAAAGCTCTACACTAAGCTTACGTCATACGATTGGCCAGGAAATATAAGAGAATTGGAACATATAATCGTTTATGGGTTAAGTACCGTGAAGAAAACCAATAAGAAACTTATGTTTTCTGATATAGAATATAAATTCAAAGAACTTACATCAATAAGGGACAGTGCTAAGGAGTTTGAGATAGTCTCTCTTAAGGAAAATATGGACAATTATGAGAAAAGTTTAATAGAGAAAGCTCTTTTATCATCTGAACATAATGTAACAATGGCATCAAAGTTACTTAACATACCAAGACAAACATTGCAAAGAAAAGTTAATTATTACAAAATATAATAACTTTTATAAAAGTGAATATTAGTCAACCAATCTAAAAAGCTCATAAATGAACACGCAAATGCTCATTTATGAGCTTTTTAGACGACTTCATAATGTTAATAATCTTCAGAAAATTTGAAATATCTTTTTATAGATTTATTTTATTTTTTTATTTACTTACTAACACCTCATGTATCTCCCCTTTTTTTATATTTTATTCTTTGTATGCCCTGCTATTATATACCTGTGAAGAATAATATTAGAATTGCTATTTATAATTTCTACTATTATTAATAAGAGAAAATCTGAATAACTTCATCACTTAAATTTTCTTGGCATAAGTATTGCTTTAGCATAATAACATACAAACAGAATTTTCATAATCTTAGGAGGGTATAAAATGATATTTGGAGTATTAAAAGACATCAAAGTTGGAGAGTACAGAGTTATAGCAACTCCTGTAGAAGTAGCTTCTATTATACAGGATGGACACATTGTCCTAGTTGAAAAGGATGCTGGAGTAAATGCAGGATTTAGCAACGAACTTTATGTAAGTGAAGGTGCTGAAATAGTAGAAACAGTCCCCGAGATATATGACAGGTGTGACTTAATATCAAAAGTTAAACAAATTGAAAAACAAGAATATGAATTACTTAGAAAGGATCAAATAGTATATACTTGTTTACATCCGGCTGCTCATGAAGAAGAAGTCCAAGCTCTTCTTAATAGCAAGTGTATTGCATTCACAGCAGAAGATTCTCATAGATTCGGCTCAGTTAACTGCGAGGCAGCTGGCAAGCAAGGTGCTTTAATGGGATTATACTCTATGCTTACTATCAATGGTGGTAAGGGCAAATTTGTAAACGGTTTAGCGGGTGCTCCTGGAATTAAAGTTCTTATCCTAGGAGGAGGAATAGTTGGGAAATCTGCATTACAAGTTCTCCAATCATTAGGAGCATGGTGCACTGTAATGGATGTAAATATGGGAACTTTAAGAGAAATCGGGACAATGTACAACGAAAAAGTTAATACCCAATTTTCAACTAAAGAAAATATCAAGAAATTACTTCCTGGAATTGATCTGGTAATTAATTGTGTAAAATGGCCAAAGGGAAATCCTAATTTCTTAATTGATCGTGATATGCTTAATTTAATGGAAAAAGGATCTGTAATTGTAGATATAAGCAATGATGATAAAGGAGCTATAGAATCTTTTCATGAAACCAGTCATGCAAACCCAACATATATAGAAAATGGAATAGTCCACTACTGCGTTGGTAATATTCCAGGTGCTATTGCAAACACAGTATCCGTAGCATATGCTGCATCTGTATTACCACATTTACGATCAATTCTTAACTTAGGAGTAAAAAAAGCTTGCATAAAAGATGGATATTTAAGACGTAGTTTGACTGCGTATAAAGGATACATTACTCATGAGGAAACAAGTGCTGTTCAAAATAAGCCTTGGGTAAAACCTGAAGTAATATTAAATATACAAAACGAAAAACTCGACCCTGCACCAACTGCTACCATGACAAAATCAGATAATTTCTTGAAAATCTAATCTAAGGAATAAGATACGACTTACTAAAATTGAGCAGTAGATTAATTTATTATTACAGAGGAGGAAGTAAAAATGGAAATAGGTGCAAATTCAGGTATTATATCATTATTGCCCGCATTAATTGCTATTATATTAGCTTTCAAGACAAAAAATGCTATATTCGCTTTAGCAACAGCTTGCCTTGTAGGAGTATTAGTCATGGGAGAGGGTCTTCTCGGTTTTCCAACTCTATTAAAGGAATCTCTAGGTACTACTAGCTTTTCTTGGATTTTATTACTAGAATTATTTATTGGTATATTAATTGCATTTTTCCAAAGAACTGGCGCTATTCAAGGATTCACTAAATTTATGGACGATAAAAAACTTAGTAGGGTAGGCATTCAAGTAGTTGCTTGGTTCATGGGGATGTTTGTATTTTTTAGTGATTATTTTAGCCCATTGTTTGTTGGATCTACTATGAGAGGACTTTCTGATAAAGCAAAGATATCCCGTGAAAAATTAGCCTACATCGCTGATTCTACTTCTGCACCTGTTAGTGTTATGGTTCCAATTACTGGTTGGGCAGTATTTATTTCAGGTTTACTTGTTGGGATGGGTCCTATCAAAGATGTTTCTGATGCCATGATGGTATTTACAAGAGCGGTTCCCTTCAACTTTTATGCCATATTGTCTGTTGCTTTTGTTGGACTAACTGCTATGAAAATCATACCAGAGTTTGGTCCTATGAAAAAGGCTGAAGAGAGAGCACTAAATGAAGGTAAGGTGTTGGCAGATGGTGCTGAACCATTACTTGGCGAAGAATTAACCGATACACCACCCTACGAAGGATTTAAAATCAATGTGTTATTAACTTTTATCTTACCAGTCTTAATCGTAATTTCTATTGCAGTAGGGACTTTTATAGTGCTTAAATCTGCTAAAACTATGGAGGCTTTTTTAGCCGCAGCTATTGTTTTAGGTATTATTATGAGAATTAAAGGAATCCCATTTAGTGATATTATGAAAACGGCTATGTTAGGTATGAAGGGTGTAATGCCCGCTGTCATCATATTGGCACTTTCATATTCTATCAATAATTTAAGTAAAAATATGGGTACAGCTAATTATATTATCTCATTAACGGAAAGCTGGTTAGTTCCAAGTTTATTACCCGTATTAACCTTTCTTATAGCTGCAATAATTTCTTTCTCTACAGGATCATCATGGGGAACTTTTGCTATCGTTATGCCTTTATCTGTACCACTAGCTTTTATCTTTACAGGTAACGTGGTTACACCATTAGTACTGGCTACCGTTTCTGCAGTTGCAGGAGGTGGCGTATTTGGAGATCATTGTTCTCCATTATCAGATACTACTGTTTTAGCATCTACTGGTGCTGCAGCAGACCATATTGATCATGTTAGAACTCAACTCCCTTATGCCTTAACGGTTGCAGGTTTTGCTACCATACTTTATTTAATCATAGGATTTGTTTTCGTATAACGATCTCCTATTTAATTTAACCCACTAACAAAATAGATAGAGTAATCATAGAGAACTATGATTACTCTATCTATTTTTATTTTGCTATTATTTATTCTATAACTTTGTTTACCTTTTAATGATAAAATTGTCTTATTAGTATAGAGAAAATTAAACGTTACAGAAAAGGAGGGAAAAATGGATAGCCAGTTACTATTAGATTTATATAGAAACCAATCTAAAATTATATTTGGATATTTAATTAAAAATGGATGTACAAAGCAAGAGTCTGAGGACATTGTTCAAGATAGCTTTGTTAAAGCAATTCAATACATGGATGGCGTGTCCAAAGAAAAAACTTTCTTCCTGGTTGTTTAAGGTTGCACTTAATGAATTTAGGAACCGAATGAAAAAACAGAAAAAACTATATCCGCTAAGTATTGATGAATCAGAGTTTTTGAATAATTTATTAAAAGAGGAAGACTTTACCCAAGACATACTAT
>NZ_JAENWL010000071.1 GCF_016650095.1 Clostridium sp.
CTTTTGGGATTTTTGTTGAGTTAGATACAACAATTATATCAAATAAGAGGGGGTCATTGTTTTTTTTGTTAAAAATAGCTACAATCCTTGCATTAGCAAGGTTTTAAATAAATAAAACAAAGATAGTGTTTACACTATCTCAAATGTAAAGGGGGTGAGAATATGAAAGAATTTTTAGTAGTTGTAGCAACTGTAATTTTAGCTTTTTATATCGGAGGTACTTTAATTAATGGGGACGATGCAAATTCTATGAAATCAACAGGTGCAGCAGTAAATGAAAATAATGCTACACACATGACAGAAATGGCAGGTTGGTAAAATCTTAAAATAGAGAAGTGGAATTTTTCTTTAGGTAATCAGTTAGTGTATCGTGTTATATATTAGAAATTTGGAGGAGGGTTACATATGAATTTTAATGTCCTTATTATGTTTCTCCTCACTATTTTTCTCTATTATATTATTTTGCACTTGCTAAATTCCAAGGAAAGGTAAATCACAGAAAGAGGTATCATATGAAAGAATTTTTAGTTGCATTATTTTTATTTCCGATGTTAATGTGGTTTCCTTGTCAAGATGTTGCAGGACAAATTAATCATTCTAAAGTTGTAGCTTATACTGCGATAGTAGATAAACATGCACAAGCAGCAAGAATTGAAGGTTGTTTTACAACGAGTAATATAAATAGTCTTAAACTAGAATTATCAAATGCTTTATATCTTAATGTTGCAGATATACAATTCACAGGAGATTCATCTCCTAAATATCGTACAGATGTATTCAATCAGTCACAAATGATTCACTTTAAAGTCTCAGTTCCAATAAAAAAGTTCTTAGCAAATAGTAGTTTTTGGGGTATTTCTGAAAGCTCAAATCAAGTTAATTACTCAATGGAAAATGAAGTTGCAAGTGAATTACTACCTTAAGGGAGAGAAATTATGAAACAGTTTATTGTTGGTTGGGCCATAGTATTACTTAGTTTAAATTGGCTCTCATATAAGCAGGATAACTATATGCACCAAGAACAAATGTTAAGACTAAAACGTGTGTGTCAAGAAGCTGCTGTTGCTGGAGCGCAATATTTTGATAAATCTCAATATAGATATGGTAAATATGTATTTAATCAAAGTGAAGGAACTAAAGCAGTAGAGGAGATAATAAAATATAATCTTAAATTAGACAACAATTTTGTGCCACTAGCTAATACTTATTGGCAAGATAAAATAACATATACAATAACATTCTTAGATGACTCTAATACCGTATACCCATTATTATATACAGACCCTTCCGGTATGCTTACACATGCTATTACATCACCAACAGTAGTTATAGCTATTAATGCTGGTAAGACAAGATATAGACTAATTACAAATCCACCAACTGCATTTAGGGTATCAGCTCATGCATGGAAAACAAGGTGAGTACGATAAAGTGCTAAAAGAATTAATTTTAGCACTTTATTAATAAAAGTAGTATATAAGATAAAGAAAATAAGTCATCTAATCAATAATATACTTTTTTTATCTTGTATATATTACTCTATTTTGTTGTACTTTTACTCTAAAATATGGTATAATATATATAACATAAAGAAAATAAATAAGACAAAGATATTTAATAAAAATCAATATTTCTAGGGGAGGAATTTTAATGAAAAGTAAAGCAGTTATATCAATGATGCTAGTAGGTATATTAACGTTAAGTGGTATTTCAGTACCAACAAAAACATATGCTTCAAATTTAGCTATTAATACTACCACTACTCAATCTAAAGAATTACCAGTAATGACAGTGAATAAAAATAAAAAATTTACAATTACTTTTAACAAAGATATAGATTATAAAACTATAAATAAAAATAATATAAAGGTTACTAATTTTTTAGGTTATGAAGTAAATGTTAGTGTAGATAGGCTAATAGGGAGCGATAATGTTGCATTAGTTAAGCCACCAACTGAGGGATATATCGAGGGTGCAGTATATACTTTAACAGTAAAAAAAGATATAAAAGATACTAATAATTTAAGCTTATTAGAAGAAGTGAAAATGAAATTCATAATTAAAAGAACAACAATTCAAGCGTCAGTTTTTACTAGAAGTGATATAAAAACTATATCTAATTATAGCGATATTACTGTAAGTGAAAAAGATATTATATTAAAAGATTTTAATGATTTGGGAACAAATATAAAACCTAGTTATACAATTCCTACTGCTTATAATAGTAAATTAAAAACAGATTTTTATGATATTGCAAATACAATAATAAATCCGCAAATGTATACTACTTTAAGTTATGGTGATGAAAAGAAACGCTTAATGTATTATGACCGTGTTAAAATATCATATGCTAGAACAAAAGTTATGGGATTAACTGATTTTGCTTTTTCTTATGGGTTATATACTAATGAAACACCATATCTTGATTACAGTAATCTGTCATATTCAGATGGCTACAAGCCATTAGGAACAGTTTATATGGGAACTCAATTTTTAGATAATGCTAGTATAAATTCTTTTAATAAAATTAATAAAATATTATTTGGTGAACAAGGTGATGATATTTCCAATGAAATTGTAAAAAACTATAAATTGTATAGCAATGATATTGATGGTTTCGGTGGTCAAAAGGACTTTGGTAATATTCGTATAGAAGCAAATTATACTAAGGAATTAACTATAATACAATTATATATAAGGGAGTAAAAATAAAAATGAAATTATGTAAAATTATTGGTTTATTAATGGGTATTTTTTTAATGAATTTACTGTTTTTTAAGTATAGTGCAAATGCGCAGGTACTTACTAAACAAATTAACGATTATAGACCTGAATCTAGTGTTCGTGCGGTTAATGGTGATAGTGTATTAGGCAGTAAAGAAATGTGGCAATACACTGGAAGTCTAGATAATCAAGTAACAAGAACTACGGATGACCGAACAGCAGGAACAGTAGTCTCGCCACTTGGATGGATATATAAAGGCGGTACTACTACAGTAACAAATTTACCACCAACAGTTAATTATTCTGATGAAGATGGATACACAGGAACTTTATATTTAGACAAGGATACAGACCCATATTATGGGTGGGATAGACATTTAGTGCAGGGTTATAATGGTTTAAGAGCTGACGGAAGGACAACAAAAACTTATTCATTTACAACAAAACCAGCTTATCTTGTTCCAGGTCATTCAGATTGGTATTATAACGGAAGTACCCTTGAAGATATTGGGGTATACAGTGGTGTTGTAACAAAAACAATTACTAGTAAGCCGATAGCAAATATTGATGCACCGAACAGTGCTTTTATTGGTACTACAGTAGTAGCTAAGGGAAGTGGTACAGACTCTGCAGGATTTGCAATAACTGAATATGTTTGGACTTCAAGTAACGGACAATCTTTGACAGGTACAGGAGGTAATATAACTGTAAATGCTCCTGTTACCTTAACTTTAAAAGTAAAAAATTCTGATAATGTGTGGAGTGACATTGTAACACATGTTATTGATATAGAAGCAGTAACTAGCAAACCTATTGCTATTATTGACGCACCAACTAGCACGCACACTGGCACTACAGTAGAGGTTAAAGGAAGTGGTATAGATCCTACAGGATTAGCTATAACCGAATATTTATGGACTACAAATAACGGACAATCGTTGACAGGCACAGAAGGGAATATAACTGTAAATGGTCGTGTTACTTTAACTTTAAAAGTTAAAAATTCTGCTGACGTTTGGAGTGATATTGTAACACATGTTATTGATATAGAAAATGAAGGACCAACCGTGACAATTAATGTTCCTCCAACGGTTGTTATGGGTAATGATATATATGTAAGTGGAAGAGGACAAGATCCAGAGGGTGATGAACTAGAATATTTTTGGAACAAACCTCATGATGCGTATGGACTTTTAGAAGATAAAGGCGGAACAGTTTATTTTATGAGTTTAGGTATTAAACAATTTGGGTTAACGGTTTATGATACTACTGGAGACGGTGCATATGCTGAGGATGAAACAAATGTTATAGCACCAGTACCATATGTAATTATAAATACGAATGGTACGTTAAAAGAGAATAGAAAGGTGACTTTAGATGGAATAAATTCTAATTCAGGTTCTCAAAGATTTGAATTAGATTGGACAAAAGCTGAATGGGAAATAACAGCGGTAAGTGGTGGTGCAGCTACAGATATAAAAACTGCAACTAGCTATAATGGTACAAAAACTATGGATTTTGTATTTAAAAAAGCCGGAACATATAAAGCAAAATTAACATTAACCAATACTTATGGAATAAGTAATACAGGAGAAAATACATTTGTAATTGTGGAAGATAAAGACCCGGTAGCAGATTTCACTTTAGCAGAAACTATATTAAGAGACCCTGATAATCCTGCATCAAATGGGCTATACCAAGGTACTTTTAAAATAAGTGATTTAAGTAAATCAGAGGATGCCGATATTATAGCAAAAAGAGCTTATTTTGTAACTTTTGATTCTGATAATGATGGAAACTTTAATGAAGAAACGTGTTATATATATGATTTAAGTTTCAATGGGACTAAACAAATGCCAACTAATGCTAGTAATAACCTCCATTGGAGACCAATAGGCATGTATAAAGATTTTAAATTAATTAATATAGATAATATGAATACGGGGAATATTCAAGAGGTATCTTTTGATTCTACTCATGTAGGAAAGTACTTATTTGATTTAGTTGTTAAGGAAGAATT
The DNA here is from genome assembly GCF_016650095.1 of Clostridium sp. Taxonomy (GTDB): domain Bacteria; phylum Bacillota; class Clostridia; order Clostridiales; family Clostridiaceae; genus Clostridium_AD. The sequence goes on from NZ_JAENWL010000071.1 coordinate 4,745, forward strand.
TGGACAAACAACAATAGAACAATTCATAACTATAGATGATAAGAAAAAAGGAGACACATATTAGGGTGCTAGGGGGTAGCACTTTTTATAAGGGGGGGTATTTTGAGAAAATCACATAAATTAATATCTATTATAGTTTTAATGTGTTTTTTAATTTCTACTATAAGTTATGCAAAAGATAGGGCAGATAAGACAGGGGAGATTATTAATGTAGCTCCTTATACTGGATTATCTGCAACCGTAGTACATCCTAAGAAACTAGATTTAGTGCTAATGACTGACTATACAGGAACTAAGAAATCAACATTAATAAATGAGATTAACAATAAAGTAAGTAATTTATATAGTAAAAATGTTGATGCTCAAGTATATGTAGAAGATATAAATAATAATTTATATACAGGTGAAACTTATTTTAGGCAGGAATATGCTGGAACACCTACCGAAAGTTCTGGTTCGATAGTACCTTATTCTGGAGGCAAGGCTAATATTAAAAATATAGATATTAATAATTCTTTAGGTATGTATAAAAGACAATTATATACCGGTTATGGAGTTTTTACATGGAAGAATGATAATTCAGTAACTTTTAAATGGACTTCGTTTAGTGCTACTTATCAAATTGGAGAAGCTCCTACTGAAACTAGAGAAGAATTTATTCTTCCTGATGCACCTACAAATATTAAAAATATTGGAACATCAAAACATGCTTTATATATTTTAACTACGGATAATAAATTATATATGTCAGGAGATCCTTGTAATATGGCTGATGATTGGTGGAATAGTTATATGAGTGATAATCCTGATAAATATACTGGAATGAATTTATTATATTCAGATGTAAAAGAATTTAAATCTAATTATAATGGTCTGGCTGTACTAAAAACTAATGGTGATGTTTATTATAGAGGGAATATTGGGTTAGAAAAAGATAATGATGACTATTCTTCGATTTATGGAAAATCTATGAATGTTGATACAAAACATGACAATGAAAGAGTATATACTTATACTACTAATAGATTTTTAGTAACTGATGGATCACAGAAAATTTTAGGCATGAATAATATAACAAGAATACAATTAGGAAATGAATCTATAATAGGATTAAATGATAATACAGGCGAATGTTTTGGCGTTGGTTATAATCAAGGTCAGTTTGGTTGGGGAGATCCATATTTTCGTGAATGTACTGTAGATTCTTGGAGCGAAGAGATGATACTCCCGACTGTATTAGATGCTAAAAAAATACCATTATTAGATGCTAGAAAAATAAAAGAACTTTATATGTATGGATTATATACAAAAGTAATACAAAAAGACAATACAATTTGGCGATTAACAGGAGGAGGAGTTACATCAATTGCTCCAGAAAATGGATTATCTACATCCTTTTTTAGAGAATTATACTCTTCAGATGCAGGAACATATACACAAACTGGTATTTTAAAATCAGATGAATTATTTGAAATAGATAATTCTGCTAGTTATGGTTGTACAACTGTAAGAACTGATAATCCTACATATAGTCCTTATTTAGGATATAATGTAAATTGTTTTCTTACTAAATATACTTATTCTATTAATGTTACCGGAAGCACTATTGTAAAAAAAGATGGCAGTACAATTAGTAGGTCTTTAGATGCTACTACTAATGTTACTAAAACAACAAGTGGTTTTTTTAATGGTATAAAGCAAATATATTCTCTTAACACAGATGAAGTTATTGATAAAACTTATCGTGAAGGTTCAGACAAAATTTTACTTTATATTAGTGATAATACTAATGTAAATTTTCTTTCTAAAGATTTAGGTTCTTATTATCCAATGACAGGACTTAATTATAGTTTTATGTCTTTTATAGGTAAAAATAATTTTGGAGTTTATATTGTAACTCCTAGCTCTATTTTAGATTTTATTGAGGACACATGTACAAAACAAGAAGTTTCATTGCGTCAAATTTCTAATAGCTCAAATGATAAACATCTATATGACAAAGGAAACTATACTCAAGCATTAAATGAAATAGAAGCTAGGTATTCAGATAATGAAGAACCACTTAATGAGTATGTAATAGTAGATGAAGACATATTGAAATATAATACACAATTTACAGATAAAGAAAATGATACTAAAAAAGATGAAAGATGGTTATATAATCATAATCCAAATGTTTTTTTAAATCCTATTGGAACTATTAGTACAAATAACCAATGGGTGAGTACTCCTATTACTCAATTTAATAAAACAGGAGAATATAAAACTACTTATCAAGTACAAGATAAACCTTCATTGAATCCTCAATTTGATAATTATAATAAATGGAGTAATCAAACAGAACAACTAGAAATAATTGCACATAGAAGACCAATAGCTAAATTTTCAGCAAAAATTCCTAAAAAATTAATAAATGAAGTGAATTTAACTGAAGATTTTGATAATAAACATGAAATAGTAACTTCTTATAATAGTGAATATTGCGATATACAAAATAATGGATATCTTGACACTAAAGCACTCAATGGTTTAGCAAGATCAGATGAAGATGAGGAATGTTTGGCAACAGTAACTATTAACGTGCCAGAAGATAGTGTTAATGCTATATTTAATTATACTGTAAAAGGCGATCATTATACAGTAGAATTAGATGGTATTAGGACATTATCTTATTCCTATAATATGGAATCTGCTATTTCGGTACCACTTAGTCCTGGAACACATACATTAAAAGTACATGCAATTTATAGACCTATATATAGGCATAGAGAAGATGGAAAATGGGAATATGATCCTGCAATATATGGTACATTTATACTAGATAATTTGCAACTTACTTATTATACTAATACTTGGATAAATGGAAGTGCAAGTGATTATTCACCAACGGGGCAAACAAATATAACTTATAGCAATAAATCCTATGACATAGATCATACAAATTCAAATGAAAATCTAAGAGAATTAAGTTCTTTTCCCGACAAAGGACTAACCCAAGAAGAATGGAAATGGTTAGATGCTACTAATAGTGTTGGTGGTACTTGGCAATTAGGGAAACTTTCAACTTATACCAAAGATCACATTTATCAAATTTCTTTAAGAGTTAAGGATATAGAAGGTGCTTGGTCAAATCCTTCTATATTTACATTAGGGGACAATATGCCTGAAATTGTTGAACCTAATAATGCACCTATAGCAAAGTTTATTTTTAATACAAATGTTATGACTGTAGGAACCACCAATACTATAACAGACCTTTCATTCGATCCGGATGGAGACCCTATTGCACATTGGGATTGGAGATTGTACGACCAAAACGGTTTTTTAATAAATGATTATGCTGAAGACAAACCTAATCTATCAATATTGGCAGTAGGCGATTATTATATTGTGTTAAAGGTAGAAGATAATCCTAGTACACCACCTGCTTTATGGTCAGAACTATGCTTTGTTGAATTTAGTGTTATAGATTATACCTTAACTGGACAAGTTAATCATACATCTAAATGGAATATCAATAGAATCAAATACAATAGAGCTAAGACCGGTACAGATGATTCCCCAAGAACGTATGATGTATTTTTCCCGGGTGAAAATTTTGAACTACTTGCATTTACAACGCCAGGAGCTAATGCTCAATCTGTAAGTGTTTCAATAGAAGGAACTACATTTAGTACCAACTTAGTCCAAACAGCAAGTGCAACTTGGACGGGTGATTTATGGGATGAATCAATGATAAATTGGCCGAACAAAACTGTAAAATTTATATTCATAGCTACTTATCCGTATGGGTTAACCAAAACTAGTGATGTTTATATTAAAATTGATGGGGGAGGCGGTTATTGGCTACAACATAGAGAATTTTAATGATATTTAAGAGATAGTATTATGCTATCTCTTTTTTACATAATTGATATCTATATAATTAGAAAAAACTTAATAAAAACATTATTGCGGAAATAAATTTATTGTAATATAATTGATATATGATAGAAAATAAATAAAAACACATACATGTTTTTTTAGGAGATGATAAATAGTTTGAATAAAATATATAAATTTATATCTATTGTAGCTTTAGCAAGTTTTTTAATTTCTACTATAAGTTATGCAAAAGATAAGGCAGATAAGACAGGGGAGATTATTAATGTAGCTCCTTATGCTGGATTATCTGCAACCGTAGTACATCCTAAGAAACTAGATTTAGTATTAATGACGGACTATACAGGAAGTAAAAAATCAAATTTAGTATCTTCTGTTAATGCTACTGTTAGCAGCTTGTTTGGCAAAAATGTAGATGCAAAAGTATACACAGAAGATACATCAAATGGGTACCATGTAGGAGATACTTATGCACAGCAAATTTGGGATGGATCACCATCTGACACAGGAACAGGGCCAACATCTTATGATGGTAGTGAGAGTGCAAGGGTAGACATTGGTTATGGTACTACTGTTCCTAATTATAAAAGAATACTACATAGTGGGTTTGGTAAAATGACTTGGAACAATGATGATACAATATCATTTGCATATAATAATCCAACGGACTATTTTAACACTATGGGAGAGAGTCCACCACTTGGCGGTACTATATGGAGTTCAGGCAATGTAAAACAAATAGGGGCTTCAAAACATGCTCTGTATATATTAACAACAGATGGTATATTATACATGTCAGGTAATGCAACTCAAATGTGTGGCTCTTATGGTAATTCAATGTGGAATTCTCATGCTACTCCATATACTGGAATGAGACAAGTTATGACTGGTGTAGCTGATATAGAAAGTAATTATAATGGAATTGGTGTTTTAATGACTAATGGTACTGTTAAGTATTCTGGAAATCTAGGTTTATTGACTTATAATTATTACCAAAGATATTATAAGCCTGCTATGAATATACCATATACTACAAGTAGTTCTTCTTATATGTATAGTATTGATAATTATTTGGTATCAAGTGGTTTTCAAACAATACCGGGAATGTCAAATATAACAAGAATTAGTCTTGGAACACAATCAATTATTGGAATGAATGATACTACTGGAAAATGTTATGGAATTGGCTATAATCAAGGTCAATTTGGTTGGTCAGAACCTTATTATATGGCATATACTGGAATGAATGCTAGTGGTGAAAGGACAGCTCCAGCTACTTTGAATACGACAATAATCCCATTACTAGATTCAAGAGAAATTAAACAAATGTATATGTATGGTGTATACACAAAAATAATTAAAAAAGATAACACAATATGGAGGCTTAAAGGTGGTGGATTTACTACACATAGTCCATATACATATATGTTCGGATATATAAATCATTCTTTGTTATCTATAGAACCAGGAAGTTATACTCGAGTTGGTGTTATGGATTCAACTGATTTATTTGATATAGATACTAGACCATCATTTTCACAAACAGGTACAAGTGGTACAACTAGTTTATATCGAGCATGGACAGGGTATGTGTGGTTGGACGATGTTACACAACATTATGATTATAATATAAGTTCAACTAGTTCAGTAACAGCGAAAGCGGATAGCACAGCTATTACAAAATATGGGGCTACTTGGTACACTAATTATAACTTTAGTGGGATACATCCTGTTTATTCTTTGAATACTGAGGATGTTGTTAATAAAACTTACAGGGCTGAAGCTGATAGAATTTTATTATACGTAAGTGATAACACTAGCAAAGACTTTGCATCTAATGATTTTGGTTCCTATTACCCATTATTAGGACTAAAACACAATTTTATGTCATTTTTATCGTCTAACAATTATGCGAATTATATAGTTACTCCTAGTTCTATGCTTGATTACATGGATACTACTGTAATTAATAAGCAAGAGATTTCACTAAAAACGTTATCCAATAGTACACAAGATGGACATTTGTACGATACAGGCAATTATGCACAAGCATTAACGGACATATTAACCAAATATTCAAATAACAAAGAAGATTTTGTAAAATATGTTATAGTAGATGAAGATGTTTTGCAGTATAATACATCTTTCAATGACAGGGAAAAGGACATTAAAAAATCTGAAAGATGGATGTACACACATGATCCAACATTCTTTTCTAATAGCACAGGAACTTTAAGTACAAGCGGACAATGGGTGAGTTCTCCTATAACTAAATTTACTAAAACAGGGGAGTATAAAACTACTTATCAAGTACAAGATAAACCGACAAACGATTCAGATTTCAGTGATTATGACAAATGGAGCGAACAATCAAACCAATTAGATATATTTGCTCACAGAAGACCGATTGCAAAGTTTAAAGCTGTTATACCTAGTGAAACTATTTCTACAACAAGTTTAATTACAGATTTTAATGGTGAAAATGACATACCAGTATCTTATAATTCATATTGCAACATACAAACTGGTGGATATGGAGGAAGTAATGCATTAAAAGGTACAACTGTTGGAACATCAGGACAAGATGGTTCAGCTACAGTTACTTTAAATGTTCCTGCAAATGCAAGCAATGCAGTATTTAAATATATTGCAACTGGTAATCAAAATTATACCGTAACAATAGATGGAACAACTTCAGAACGATCAGGAAATATTAATTCAGTCGTTTCATTAATTCTTTCTCCAGGGGTGCACACTTTAGTCATAGCATCGTACTATACCGCACCATATAGTAGGCATCATGGAGAAGATGATTATGCTGCTATTTTTGGTACTTTTACACTCGATAATTTGGAATTAACCTATAATACATCCACATGGACAAATGGGAGTGCTAGTGATTATACAGGATCTCCATTGCGAACAACTGTACGCTATTCAGATTCATCCTACGACATTGACCATACGCTGACCAGTAATACATCTAAAATATTAAAACCTTTACCTGATAAGGGAATACAAGCAGAAGAATGGAAATGGATAGAAACTACACCTGGAGTTTTAGGAACTTGGCAATCTGGAAAGCCTGCTACAGTGTTAAAATATCATTTATATCAAGTTAGTTTAAGAGTACAAGACCTAGAAGGTGCTTGGTCATACCCTTATATAATTAGTTTGGGGGGGGAAGTATTAGAAACGAATGATTCTCCTACAGCAAATTTCTTTCTAAATACAAACGTTATGATGCTTGGAACTACAAACAATATTACCGATACAGCTCCTTATAATGATTATGACCCAGATGGAGACCCAATTGTTGAAAAGAGTTGGGCAATTTTAACATTAGATGGTTATGGTAATATATCTAAAACTCAAAATTATGGTTCAACAAAGCCTAATTTAAGCACATTGTTAAGTGGTAGTTATATTTTAACCAAGAAAGTACGGGACGACCCTTCAGCGAGGGGTAGTTATTTAACATCTAGTTGGTCAGCATTACGCCTTGTTGAATTTAGTGTTATAGATTATACCTTAACTGGACAAGTTAATCATACATCTGAATGGAATATCAATAGAATTAAATACAATAGAGCTAAGACCGGTACAGACGATTCCCCAAGAACGTATGATGTATTTTTCCCGGGTGAGAATTTCTCATTACTTGCATTTACAACACCCGGAGGTAATGCACTTGATGTAACTGTTTCAATAGAAGGAACTACATTTAGTACCAACTTAGTCCAAACAGCAAGTGCTACTTGGACAGGTGATTTATGGGATGAATCAATGATAAATTGGCCGAACAAAACTGTAAAATTTAAGTTCAAAGCTACTTATCCATATGGTATAACTAAGACTTATGATGTTTATATTAAGATTGATGGGGGAGGTGGTTATTGGCTACAACATAGAGAATTTTAATGATATTTAAGAGATAGTATTATGCTATCTCTTTTTTATTGTGCGCCCGGCATGGGCGCAATCTAATGGGTGAAAGTCCCTAGCACGGGTTAATAGTGCCAAGTGCATAGCTTAAGACAAGGGTGTCCATCGCGAGATGGAATCTGAAGGAAGTCGGCGGCCAAACTC